>NZ_JBYIRN010000007.1:0-212629 GCF_057708145.1 Micromonospora sp. bgisy143 | reverse complement strand
CCTCGGTTCTGCGCGGTGGGCCTAGCGCTGGAGGGTCAGTACGCCCGGCCGCCACGGCAGCCGGTTGTAGTCGCCGCCCGCACCGGGGTCCTTGCCCTGGTACAGCAACTGCAGGTTGCAGGCGTCCACGGTCTTGGTCTGGTCGGGGTTGGTACGGACCAGGTCACCGTGGCTGATGTCGTTGGTCCACGAGGCGCCGCTGTTGGCCTTGCCGGCGAACGGGTTGCTCTCGCTGGCGGCCTGCGGGGTCCACGAGCCGCTCAGGCTGTTCGACGTGAACGACCGGAAATAGCGTCCCTGGCTCCCGATCGCCTCGACGATCATCAGGTACTGGTTCTGGCCGGCCACCTTGTAGACCTCGACGCCCTCGAACAGGTTGTTCGTCGAGTCGGTCATGATCGTCGTGTAGCTGGAGCCGAAGCTGCCCGGGAAGTTCCCCAGCGGCATGCTCGACCGGTAGATCTTGCCGTTGTCCCCGGCGAAGAAGAGGTACATGTTCTGGTCGTCGCCGATGAGGGTCTGGTCGATCACCCCGTACGGGGCGTCCGAGAGGGTGGCGGTGGACAGCGTCTGCGCCGAGGACCAGCCGTTGGCGTTGGTCGGGTCGCTCGACGTCTTGTAGCTGAACGAGGTCGGTCCCCACTGGTACGCCAGCACCCAGATGTTCTTCGGGGCGAAGTACAGCAGCGTGGGCGCCACGGTGCCCTGGCTCATTCCGTTCTGGCTGGCCGAGGCCATGTCGGACCAGTTGGTGAACGTGCCGAAGTTCATCGAGCTGTACTGGCCGCTGCTGTTCACGTACGACCCGTAGACCAGGTGCTGGCCGTTGTAGACCACGTTGGTGAAGTCCTTGAGCGAGAGCCAGCCGTTCTTCGGGCTGGCCAGTGCGCCGGTCGACGACCACCGGTAGGTCGACGGGAGCGCGCAGCCACCCGTCGGAGGCGGCGTGGTGGTCGGCGGGGCGGACGTCGGCGGTGCTGAGGTCGGCGTGGTGCCACCGAAGTCGGTCCGCCACTGCTGGTTGGTCTGGCCGTGGCAGTCGTACAGCTGGATCTGCTGGCCGTTACCGGTGCCCCAGACGTCCAGGCAGCGGCCGGACTGCACGCCGCTGATGGTGCCGTTGGAGTTGATGTTCCACTGCTGGTTCGTCCCGCTGTTGCAGTCCCAGATGATGATTCCGGTGCCGTTGGCGGTGGCCGCGCCGTTCGCGTCCAGGCACTTGCTGCCGTAGACCCGCAACTGCTTGGTGGAGGTGTACGTCCACTGCTGGTTCGACTGACTGTGGCAGTCGTAGAGCTGGACCCGGGTGCCGTTGGTCTGCGTCGCGTTGGGCACGTCGATGCACCGGCCCGACTGCACTCCGACGATCCGACCCGCACCACCGGTCGGCGGCGGGCTCGTGGTGGGGCTCACCGTCGGGCTGACGGTCGGGCTCACCGTCGGCGTCGCGGTCGGGCTCGAGGTCGGCGGGGCCGCGTTGAGCGCGTTGAGGACGGAGTTGTAGGCGGCCTTCTTGTTGCCGTTGCCGTCGAAGAGCAGCGGGCTCTCGTTCGAGCGCCAGGAGTCGCTGTCGCGTACGCCCCAGACGGTGATGCCGATGCAGCGCGGCACGTTCAGGCACGCCTGGGTCAGCCCGGCGTACTGGGTGGTGGAGGAGTTGGTGACGTCGACCTCGGTCAGCGCCACGTCCACGCCCAGCGCGGCGAAGCTGGAGAGCGTGGTCTGGAAGTTGCTCGGCAGCGAGCTGCCGCCGGTGAAGTGGGTCTGCAACCCGACGCAGTCGATCGGCACGCCGCGCGACTTGAAGTCCTGGATCATGCGGTAGACGCCCTGCGTCTTGCCGTACGACCAGTTCTCGATGTTGTAGTCGTTGTAGCAGAGCTTGACCGACGGGTCGGCCGCCCGGGCGGTGCGGAACGCCACCTCGATCCAGTCGTTGCCGGTGCCCTGGAGGTTGGAGTTGCGGCGGCTGCCGTCCTCGTTGAACGCCTCGTTGACCACGTCCCACGCGGCGAGCTTGCCCCGGTAGTGGCCCATCACGCCGTTGATGTGGTCGATCATCGCCTGACGCAGGCTGCTGCCGCTCAGGCTCTGCATCCACCCCGGCTGCTGCGCGTGCCAGGCCAGGGTGTGCCCCCGGACCTTCAGGCCACGCTGGGTCGCCCAGTTGTAGATCTGGTCACCGGAGTTGAAGTTGAACTGGCCCCGCTGGGGCTGCGTCGCGTCCGGCTTCATCTCGTTCTCGGCGGTGATCATGTTGAACTCGCGCGCCGCGATCGTGGTGTACGCCGAGTTGCTGAGCCGGCCCGCCGCGATGGCGGTGCCGAAGTACCGGCCCGACTGCGCGGCGGCCGCGCCGAGCGTGCTCGCGGCGGCGTTCGCCGAGGGCATCATCACCGCGACGGCGGCCACGGTGACGACGCTGAACGTGCCGGCGAGCAGCGCTCGGACGACGGGCGATCGCCGTCGCCGAACCCCGCCGCGCGGGACGGATGGGTTTATTGCCATCTCTGCCTCCTTACTGGCCTGCACCCGGGCCGCCGAGGCGGGGACGACCAGACGTTTTAGTTGGGGATTTATTCCAGTCGATGTCATACCACGCGACCGGCCCGGGCAATGAAGGTTTCGGAAAAGTTTCGGAAATGTGTTGGGCTGGCGCGGCACGGCACGGCCGGTCACGCCGACCGGCGGTCACCGTCGAGACGGTGACCGGCCGGAACGACGTGGCCCGACCTCAGGCGATGGCGCAGGCGGTGTTGTTGACGGTGAAGGCCGTCGGCTTCGGGTTGCTGCCGTTGTGCGTGCCGTTGAAGCCGAAGCTCACCGACGCTCCCGGCGCGATCGCGCCGTTGTAGGACAGGTTCGTCGCGGTGACCGCCGCGCCGGACTGGCTGACGCTCGCCGACCAGCCCTGGCTGACGGTCTGCCCGCCCGGGAAGCTGAACCGCAGCGTCCAGCCGTTGAGCGCGGTGGTGCCGGTGTTGGTGATGGTCACCGTCGCGGTGAAGCCGGTGTTCCAGTCCGTCGTGGCGTACCCCACCGAGCAGGTGCCGCCGACCGGCGGCGCCGCCGTGGTGACCGAGACCGGCGCGGACGCCGCGGAGGTGTTGCCGGCCGCGTCGACGGCCACCACGTAGAACTGGTACGCCGTGGAGGCGGTCAGCCCGGTCACGGCGAGGGTGCTGCCGGTCGGTGAGCCGATGAGCACGTCGGTCGCGCCCGCCTCGCGGTAGACCCGGTAACCGGTGACGCCCACGTTGTCGGTGGACGGCGTCCAGGCCAGGGTGAGGCCGGTGGCGGTGACCGCCGAGGCGACCGGTGTGCCGGGCGTGCTCGGCACGGTCGTGTCGGTGGAGCCGGTCGGCGGCGTGGTCACGGTGAGCACCGGTGACGCCGCCGAGGTGTTGCCCGCGCCGTCCCGGGCCACCACGCTGAACTCGTACGACGTCGCCGGCAGCAGCGTCGAGATGCTCAGCGTGGTGCCGGTGACCGGCCGGTTCACCACCGTGTCGCTGCCGACCTGGACCTCGCGGACCTCGTAGCCGGCCAGCCCGCTGCCGCCGGTGTCGGTGGACGCCGCCCAGGTCAGGGTGACCGAGCGGGACGCGAGGTTGGATGCCACCGGCTTGCCCGGGACGCTCGGCGCGGTGGTGTCCGGCACGACCGGCCCCGGCTCCTCACCCCAGACGCGGGTGCTGCCGGCGTAGAGCGGAACCTTGCGGTTCGGGCCGGCGGTCGCCTGGTACGACGGGTCGTTTGTCGGGTCCCAGGTGCCGCCCTCCGGCACACCGATCTTGAACTGGACCTCCATCCGGTGCTGCGACTGCCCGGCCGGAGCGATGGTGTAGCCGGTGCAGTCCACCTCGACGTACCAGATGTCGCCGCTGAACTGCTTGGCGCTGCTCGGCGACGGGCAGCCCTGCGTGTAGCCGGAGGTGACCTGCACCGGACCGGTGCCGTCGGGCCGGAAGTAGTACCGGAACTTGCCGTTGGTGAGCGCGCGGGCCGGGAACGCCGACTTGTTGTAGACGATCGCTTTGAGCCCGGTGGCCCGGGGCTCGGCCTGCATGACAGTGGTCTCCACGGTCAACTCGTCCATGTCCGGCGTCTCGGCGACCGGGAAGTTCGCCAGCGGCGTGCCGCCGTACTCGGAGGTCAGCCGGACCAGCGCGGACGTGAAGCCGGCGTTGTAGTCGGTGGCCACCTCGTTCATCACGTAGTCCGAGCGGCTGTCGCTGTACGCGTCGTTGGCCGAGGACGGGCCGCCGACCAGCGCGCCGTAGAGGGTGTGCCGGGTCTCGACGGGCACGGTCTGGCTGTCCCACCAGGAGCCGTGCGCGGTGCGGTGGTGCGGGTTCTTCGGCGAGTTGGCGCCGAACCCGATGACGTAGCTGGAGTTGCGCGGGTTGTCACCGAGCGCGTAGTTGATCTGCCGCACCGCGAAGTCGTGGTACCGCGCCTTGCGGGTGGTGTCGGTGGTCTTGTCGCTGTAGACCAGCGCGGCGAAGGAGGTGTTGGCCGCGTAGCGCAGTGCCCCCCAGGAGTCGAGCACCGCCATTCCGCCGGGCGAGTACGGCACCCGCTGCCCGTTCACCCCGACCGTCCAGTAGTCCAGCCAACGGTTGGCGTCGTCGACGTACTTCTGATTACCGGTCAGGTTCGCCAGCAGCACGTACGCCCCGAACTGCTTGTTGTCCCAGGCGATCGTCCACTTGTAGGAGCGGGTCGTGGACTGCGGCTCGGTGCCGAGCTTGTCGTACTCACTCTCGGCCTTGGTCAGGTAGCTGGCGTCGCCGGTGGCCCGGTAGAGCCAGATCGCGGCCCACACCAGCTCGTCCTGGTAGCCGCTCCACGACTTGTAGAACGAGGCCGCGTCGGTGATGCACTCGCTGTACGCCTTCCGCACGGTGTCGGCGAACGTGTAGAGCTGCCGGGCGTGGGTGAGCAGCTTGTCCGCGTAGGTCGCGTCGGTGGGCCGGAACACCATCGACGAGGCGGCCATCGCGGCGGCCGTCTCCCCCGCCAGGTCCGCGCCGCCACAGCTCGCATCGATCTTGTACGCGGGCCGCGCCATCGGCAGCACCTCGGCCGGGCCCCACCACTTGTGGTCGTCGTCGCCCTTGCCGACCTGTCCGTAGAGGACGTTCGCCGACGGGTGCGCCTTGATGAAGTAGTCGTTGACGAAGCGCAGGTTGTTCAACAGGTGCGGCAGTTGCCCGGAGGAGGCGTAGCCGCTGCGGTACTCCACCGCGCCCCAGGCGAGCATGGTGGCGCTGAACGCCATCGGGAAGCCGAACTTGACGTGGTCGCCGGCGTCGTACCAGCCGCCGGTGAGGTCGACTCCGGTGCCGGCGCCGTCGGTGAGGGCGCTGTCGCCGCGCCAGGAGACGCGGTTCCAGTCGGGCAGCTGGCCGGACTGCTGCGCCTCGTAGAACAGCAGCGACTTCTGCAACGCCTCGGCGTAGTTGAAGGAGGGCGCGGCGGACGCGGGCCCGGGCGTCGGCGCGGCGACCGCGAGGGACGCGCCGGTGAGCAGGGCGACGCCGGCGGCCAGCAGCCGCCGGGGCCACGGTTGGTCGGCGACGGGCGACCGCCCGGGGTGGCCGGTGGACGGCCGGGTCAGGTGGCGCATGAAGGGCTCCTGTTAGCCAGGCGCCGCCGGTGGTCGCACCGACGCGGGACGGCGTGGGGGCGGCACGGCCACCGGCGACAGCGGGGGTGGCGGTGTGACCACGGGCCGTGGAAGCGCTCCCATGGATATCCGACAATGTAATGTGCACCTCGCCGGTTGGGAAGCCCACGCCGGTTGGGAGACCTCGCCGGTTGGGAAGACCACGCCGCGCCACAGCGCCACCGCGCTCCCGGACGTTACGTCGACACGCGCGTCGCCGGGCGGAAAGTCGACCCGGCAGTCAGGTTCATCCGAGGCGTCGTCCCAGCTCAGCCCGATCTACCGATGCCGTCGGGCGGTCCCGCTCATGGGATCATGAGCGGCCCCCTCGACCGATCTCGGAGGAATCCTCATGCCACTGCGTCGGCGCCTGGAGCGCTCGGCCATCTGCACGGCCGCCGCCACGGCCGTTCTCGCTCTTGCCGCACCGGCCTGGGCATCGAGCGTCGCCCTCCTCAACGGCGCCCACGTCGGGGCGAAAGCCGGGACGTTCCAGCAGGAGTGCCGGGACCCGCGGTTCGGCGACCGACCCACTGATCAGGACGGCTGGCACTTCGTGCTGCCCAGCAAGCGGGCCGGTGACTTCCAGACCCTGACCCTGACCTTCACGGACACCGCCGGTAGCTCGGTGACGGTCAGCGTGCCGAACCCCGCCGACGCCTACACCGATTTCCTGGTCGCCAACGGCGGCGGTGACAAGCAGGTCAAGCACGCCTACCTGTTCACTCCGGCCGGCTGGACGTTGACCGGCGGCAGCGCCCAGGTCAGCGGCGAGGGCGAGCGGTTCAACCTCAGCCACACCTGCGCCGGCACCGGGGCCACCAGTTCGCCGACGCCGACGCCGACCACCCCGGCGACCACCACCCCGCCGGGCACCGCCTCGCCGACGCCGTCGGAGTCGACCACGGCCACGCCGTCAGGGTCGGTCACGCCGACGGAGTCGACCTCGTCGTCGGAGTCGGTGACGCCCGGTGGGTCGACCTCGGCCTCGGAGATCGCCGGCGGCGGTGACAGCGGCGGCAACCTGCCGCTCACCGGCGTGGCCGTCACCAGCTTCGCGCTGACCGGCGTCGCGCTCATCGCCGGGGGCGCTCTCCTGATGATGCGTCGCCGTCGGGACCGGATCACCTTCACCAGCTGACCGTCGAACGCCCACGACCGGTCCCGGACATTCCCCGGTGGCCGGTCGTGGTCGTTCCGGACGGCACCGGAACCCCGAGCGGCACGGTCAGCGTGAGCAGACCGCCGTCCCGCTGCACCGAGCTGGACCGGTCCAGCCGCCGCAGCGTCCGCAGCATGGGCGCGTTGTCCGCCCGTACGTGCAGCAGCAGCGCCGCGTACCCGGCCCGGTCGGCGTGCGACACCAACCGGCGCAGCAGGGCCGAGCCCAGGCCGCGGCGCTGCCAGTCGTCGCGTACCAGTAGTGCCACCTCGGCCTCGTCGCCCTCGCCGAGCAGGTTCGCCATGGCGACCACCGCGCCGTCGGAGTCGGTGGTCGTGGCGACCAGGGTGACCCCGCGACTCGGCTCCAGCAGTCGACGCAGTCGGACCGGCGACGGCAGCGCCGCCCCACTCAGGTAGCGCCGCTCCCGACTGCGCGGGGAGCACGCCTCGTGCAGCTCCACCACGCCCGACAGGTCGTCCGCGCACGCCGGTCGTACGGCCACCTCGACACCGTCCGGCAGCACCAGGGTGACGTGCTCGGCAGCTCGACGGGTGAGGGTGGCGGCCAGCTCGACCAGAGCCTGCGCCCGGGCGTACTCCGCCGGGGTGAAGGCGGGCGCGGCCCGGTGCAGCGCGAACTCGCCGCCCGTCGGATCGGCCAGCACCATGCTCGTGTCGGTGCTGCCCCGGTCCGCACCGGTCGCCGCCGGACGCCAGCTCACCGAGTCGGCGCCGAGCAGGGTCCGCAACGCCTCACCCGTCGCGTCCGGGTCGCGCACCAGCCGGTTGGCCAGCCCCAGCACCCGGGTCGGCTGGTCGGCCAGGCCGCGCGCCTCGCTGCGCGCCACCCAGCAGTCCCGCCCGCGCCCCCGCTCGACGGCGGCGATCAGCCCGGCCTCGTCGAGCGTGTCCGGAGCGTCGACCAGGAAGTCGTCCACCGCGCCCTGCTCGGTGGGCTGCACCTGCACGGTGAGGATGTTGACCCCGCGCAGCGCCAGGCTCGCCGTGAGGACCGACAGATAGCCGGGCCGGTCGTCCACCGTCGCTCGGATCCGCCACAACGTCATGGTTGGCTCCCTTCCCCACCCAGAGCCTTGCCCGCGGCTGTTGCCGCCCGGTTGCTCGCCGGTGTCGACCCGGGAACTCCTCGCGCCGGTCAGGGGCCGGCGATCACCGGAGGCACGCCGACCAGGTCCAGTCGGTCCCCCAGGATGACCGCGCTGGCCCGGACGAGCTGAGTGAGCCGGTCGACCTCCGTGCTGTGGAAACCCGCGGCGCAGAGGGTCTCGTTGTGCTCGCGGGCCACCACCAGCACCAGACCGGCCCGCCCGAACGGCGCGATCGCGTAGTGGGTGCCGTCGGGCGCGGTCATCGACCGGCCGCGCAGCGGAGTCACCTCCGGCAACCGCGGCGGTACGGGCGCGCGCCAGCTCGCGTGGCCGACGGTGGCCCCGCCGCCCCCGGTACGCGACGCCCAGTCCGCCGGGACCACGGCCGCTACCGCCCAGTCGGCCGCCAGCAGCCCCGGCACGGCGTCCACCAGGGTCGCCAGCCCGTCGGCCGGGTTGGCCGCGACCTGGGCCAGCAGCTCCGCGTCCTGGCCGGTGGTGGTGGGCGCGCCGATCGCCCGCCACACACCGTCCACCCGTACGCCGGGGATCGCCGCGAGACCGGCCAGCAGCCGTTCGACGCGGGCCGCGCCGGGCCACACCACCGTGAAGTCGTCCACCGCGCGCCCGCCGAGACGCTCCAGGACCACGACCTGCACGATGTCCGCGCCGGAGACACCCAGGGTGCGGGCGACCTGGCCGAGGGTGCCCGGACGATCCGGCAGGGTGACCCGAACTCGCAGCAACATGTCTGTCCCTCCGCTCGGCGGGCCGGCGACGGCCGGCAGGCTGACAACAGCCTGGTCGTTGACCATTTCGTCCCTGTTGCAGAGGCATGTCCCGAGGGGAAAATCTGACCTTGACAACGTGAGCGGGCTGCCATCAACTAGTCGGATGACCGATCCGGCCGCCAGCGCGCTCCGGCCGGGTGCCGTCCCCGCCACCCCCGCCACCCCCGCCGGCGTCGACCTCGATCGGCTCGCCGACCACCTGGCGACGCACCGACCTGAGCTGGCCGTGGGGCCGATGCGCGCCCAGTTGATCGCGGGCGGCAAGTCCAACCTCACCTACCTGCTGCGACTCGGCGACCGAGAGGTCGTGCTGCGTCGCCCGCCGCTGGGGCACGTGCTGGCCACCGCGCACGACATGGCCCGCGAGTTCCGGGTCATCTCCGCGCTGGCGCCCACCGAGGTGCCGGTGCCCGGCGCGCTGCTGCTCTGCACCGACACCGAGGTTCTCGGCGCACCGTTCTACCTGATGGAACGCATGCCCGGCGAGGTGTTCCGCACCCGCGCCCAGACCGACCCGCTGGGCGACGAGCGCCGCCGGGCCCTCGCCATGGCGATGATGGACACCCTCGCCGCGCTGCACACCGTCGAGCCGGCCGCCGTCGGGCTCGCCGACTTCGGCCGCCCCGAGGGCTACCTGGCCCGGCAGGTCCGCCGCTGGGCCGGGCAGCTCGACCGCTCGCGCAGCCGCGACCTGCCCGGCATCGACGAGCTGCGCGACCGGCTCGCCGCGACCGCACCCGAGGGCGCGAACGCCGGCCGCATCGTGCACGGCGACTACCGGCTGGACAACCTCCTCGCCTCGGCCGACCCGGTGGCCGTACACGCCGTCCTGGACTGGGAGATGGCCACCCTCGGCGATCCCCTCGCCGACCTGGGGCTGCTGCTGACGTACTGGGACGTGCTGGGCGACAGCGACACGGCAGCCGGCAACCCGGTCGCCGACGGCCTCGGCCCGCGCGCCGGCTTCCCCAGCGGGGCCGAGCTGATCGAGCGGTACGCCGGGCGCAGCGACGTCGACGTCGGGCCGCTGCACTGGCACGTGGCGCTGGGCTGCTTCAAGCTCGCGGTCATCTGCGAGGGCATCCACTACCGCCACACGCTCGGGCAGACGCTCGGCGAGGGCTTCGACCGGATCGGCGAGATGGTGGCACCGCTGGTCGCGCACGGGCTGACCGCCGCCGGGGAGCGGTGATGGACTTCGCGTACGACGCCCGGACCGAGGAGCTGCGCGGCGAGCTGACCCGGTTCCTGACCGAGCACGTCTACCCGGCCGAGCCGGTGCACGCCGAGCAGGCGGCCACCGGCGACCCCTGGTCTCGTACCCCGGTGCTGGCCGAACTGAAGGCGGAGGCCCGCAAGCGTGGCCTGTGGAACCTGTTCCTGCCCGACCCGCGCTACGGCGCCGGCCTGACCAACCTCCAGTACGCGCCGCTCGCCGAGCTGACCGGGCGCAGCCCGCACCTGGCGCCCGAGGCGGTCAACTGCGCGGCTCCGGACACGGGCAACATGGAGTTGCTGGCCGAGTTCGGCTCGGACGCCCAGCGCGAGCGCTGGCTCATGCCACTGCTGGAGGGCGAGATCCGCTCGGCCTTCTGCATGACCGAGCCGGAGGTCGCCTCCTCCGACGCGACAAACATCGCCACCCGGATCACCCGCGACGGCGACGAGTACGTCATCAACGGCCGCAAGTGGTGGTCGTCCGGCGCGATGGACCCGCGCTGCGAGATCTTCATCGTGATGGGCAAGACCGACCCGGACGCCGACCGGCACCGCCAGCAGAGCATGGTGCTCGTCCCCCGGGACACCCCGGGCGTGACCGTCCGCCGGGGCATGCACGTCTTCGGCTACACCGACGGCACGCACGGCGGGCACGCCGAGATCGACTTCACCGACGTACGGGTGCCGGCCGCCAACCTGATCGGCGCGGAGGGCACCGGCTTCGCCATCGCCCAGGCGCGGCTCGGCCCGGGCCGCATCCACCACTGCATGCGGTTGATCGGAATGGCTGAGCGGGCATTGGAGCTGCTCTGTCGCCGGGCCAACGAGCGGATCGCGTTCGGCCGCCCCCTGGCCGAGCAGGGCGTCGTACGGGAGTGGATCGCCGAGTCGCGGGTCCGCATCGAACAGGCCCGTCTCCTGGTGCTCAAGACGGCCTGGCTGATGGACACCGTCGGCAACAAGGGCGCGCACACCGAGATCCAGGCCATCAAGATCGCCACGCCGGCGATGGCCGAGTGGGTGATCGACAAGGCCATCCAGGGGTACGGCGGCGCCGGCGTCAGCCAGGACACCCCGCTGGCCGCCCTCTGGGCGCAGACCCGCACCCTGCGCCTCGCCGACGGGCCCGACGAGGTCCACCGCAACTCCCTGGCCAAACGCGAACTACGCCGCTGGCTCCCCTAACCCACCCCGCGCCTCCCCTCCCGCCCCGCCCCCGGTCCCGGTCCCGGTTGATCATGAAGTTATTGCCACCGCCGTCGGCGTTTCGTGGCAATAACTTCATGATCGACGCGGCCGAAGGGCGCGGTGACAGGGTGCGGGTCTGAGCTGGCGACGGTCTCATCGGAGATCCGCGCAACTTCGGGGATGTTGCTGTTTCCCGCGCGCCGTAAGCAGCAATATCCCCGATGTTGCGCGGATGTTGGCACGGCGCGATACGCGCGGGGTGGGCCGGCGCGCGGGCGCGCGGGGCGCGGGGTGGGGGTTAGGCGCTGGCGCGGTGGACTAGTTGGGTGTCCAGGAGGATGTGCGGGGCGGGGAGGTCGTCACCGCGGATGCGGGCGACCAGCAGTCGGGCCATCTGCCGGCCCATCTCCTCCACCGGCTGGAACACGCTCGTCAGCGGTGGGTCCGCCTGCCGGGCGACCGGGGCGTCGTCGAAGCCGATCACGGCGACGTCCTCCGGGACACGCCGGCCGGCGTCGCGCAGGGTGCGCAGCGCGCCGAACGCCATCAGGTCGGACGCGACGAAGACGGCGTCCAGGTCCGGGCAGGCGTCCAGCAGCCGGCGCATGGCGGTCGCCCCGCTGCTCTCGCTGAAGTCGCCGTACGCGATCAGGTCGGGGTTGACGCCGACCCCGGTGGCCTTGACGGCCTCGGTGTAGCCGGCCAGTCGGGCCAGGCCGGCGCCCATGTCCTGCGGGCCGGCGATGGTGGCGATGCGCCGCCGCCCCTGGCCGGTCAGGTACTCGACCGCCTGCCGTGCGCCGCCAACGTTGTCCACGTCGACGAACCACGCCGGCTGGGCGCCGGGTTGCAGCATCCGGGCCGGCCGGCCACCGAGCACCGCGGGCAGGCCGCGCTCCTCCAGCAGGGTGGGCAGCGGATCGGAGTCGTGCAACGACAGCAGCAGTACGCCGTCGACGTGCTGGTTGGTGAGGTGGTGCTCGACGCGTTCCCGCTCCACCGGCGACTGGGCCATCGCCAGCCAGAGCTGCATGGGGGTCTCCAGCAGGCCGGAGCTGATCCCCCGCACGATCGCCGCGAAGAACGGCTCGGTGAAGACCCGCTCCCCGGACTCGGAGACCACCAGGGCCACCGAGTCGGTCCGCTGGGTGACCAGCGCCCGGGCGGCCCGGTTCGGGACGTACCCCAGCTCGGCGATCGCCTGTTGGACCGCGGCCCGGGCCTCCGGGCTGACCTGGGGCGAGCCGTTGACCACGCGCGAGACCGTGCCCCGACCCACGCCGGCGCGCGCCGCGACCGCGTCGAGGGTCGGGCGCCCGAGCGAGCGGGTGCGCTGCGTTGTCATCGTCTGCTCCTCCGACGGCGGGCGGACCCGGCGCCACCCGAGAGTGGATGCCGGGACCGCCCTGATGGCTGGCCCGAGCCTATTGTGCGGCCAGACCGTTGCGTCGGATCACCGAGGCGTACCACCTGGCGCTGGACTTGGGGATGCGAAGCTGGCTGTCGTAGTCGACGTGGATCATGCCGAAGCGCTTGGTGTAACCCCAGGCCCACTCGAAATTATCCATCAATGACCAGGCAAAGTACCCCCGCAGGGGCACGCCGGCGTTGATCGCCTCGTGGCAGGCCCGCAGGTGCGCGTCGAAGTAGGCCAGCCGGTCGACGTCGTCGACCTGCCCGTCGACGACGGTGTCGACGAACGCGGAGCCGTTCTCGGTGACGTACAGAGGCAGGTCGGTGTACTGCTCGTGGACCCGCCGCAGCGTCTCCACCAGGCCCGGGGCGTCGATCTCCCAGTCCATGTCGGTGACCGGGATGCCCCGGGTGACGAACCGGACGTCCTCGCTGCCCGGCCAGCAGGAGGGTGCCCGCCAGTACGGCTCGGGCTCGGCGCCCTCGACCGGCGCGGCGACCACGTGCCGGCTGTAGTAGTTGATCCCGACCAGGTCCAGCGGCGTGGAGATGGTCGCCAGGTCACCGTCCTGGACGTGGTCGAAGTCGGTGACCTCACGCAGGTCGGCCACCAGATCCTCCGGGTACGACCCGCGCAGCAGCGGGTCGAGGAAGAAGCGGTTGGCCAGCCCGTCGATCCGCCGGGCCGCGTCGACGTCGGCGGGGGCGTCGGTGGCCGGGTCGACCGGGTACAGGTTGACGGTCACGCCCACCTCGGCGGTGGGCCGGGCGGCCCGCAGCGCCTGCACGGCCAGGCCGTGCCCGAGCATCAGGTGGTGGCCGGCGCGTACCGCGTCCGCGCCGTTGGACCGACCCGGGGCGTGCACGCCGGAGCCGTACCCGAGGAACGCCGAGCACCACGGCTCGTTCAGCGTCGTCCAGTAGCGCACCCGGTCGCCGAGCGCGTCGGCGACGAGCGTCGTGTAGTCGGCGAAGCGGGCGGCGGTGTCGCGCGCCGGCCAGCCGCCGGCGTCCTCCAACTCCTGGGGCAGGTCCCAGTGGTAGAGGGTGAGCCACGGCTCGATGTCGTGGGCCAGCAGCTCGTCCACGAGCCGCCGGTAGAAGTCCAGGCCCTTCGGGTTGGCCGCGCCCGTGCCGCCGGGCTGCACCCGGGGCCAGGAGACCGAGAAACGGTACGACTTCAGGCCCAGCTCGGCCATCAGCGCGACGTCGTCACCGAGCCGGTGGTAGTGGTCGCAGGCCACGTCACCGGTGTGCCCGTTGAGCACCTTCTCCTCGGTGTGACTGAAGGTGTCCCAGATCGACGGGGTGCGGCCGTCCTCGGCCGCCGCCCCCTCGATCTGGTAGGCCGCGGTCGCGGCTCCCCAGAGGAAGCCGGGTGGAAAGGTCAGCCCGGAACGCTCGTCGAGGAGGTCGACGGCGGATGGGCTGGCGGGGTTGCTCACGACTTGACGGCACCTTCCATGATCCCGCCAATGATCTGGCGGCCGAACAGAACGAAAACGATGAACAGCGGAAGGGTCGCGATGAGCGTACCCGCGAAAATCTGAGAATTGTCCGCGAAGTACGCGGTGTTCAGACTGCGCAGCGAGATCTGCACGGTCGGGTTCGCCGGGTCGGCGAGCACCACGAAGGGCCAGAAGAACTGGTTCCACTGCTCCATGAAGGTGAGCAGTCCGAGCACGGCCGCCGCGGGCCGCAGCGCCGGCACCACCACGTGCCAGTAGACACGCCAGGTGGAGCAGCCGTCGACGCGCGCCGCCTCGATCAACTCGTTGGGCACCGCCTGCTCGGCGTACTGGCGCATCATGAAGATGCCGAATCCGCCGATCAGGAACGGCACCGTCACCGACGGCATCGTGTTCAGCCATTCCAGCTTCGCCATGAGGATGTACAGCGGAAGCACACCGAGCTGGATGGGAATCATCATCGAGGCCAGGATGATGAGCAGCAACGCGTTCTTGCCACGGAAGCGCAGCTTCGCGAACGCGAACCCGGCGAGCGAGCCGAAGAACACGGTCGCCACCGTGATCGTGCCCGACACCAGGAACGAGTTCATCAGGCCCTTGACGATGTTCGCGTCGCCGTTGTCGAGCACCCGCTGGATGTTCTCGCCCAGCTTGCCGCCGGGCAGGAACGGCGGCGGCCAGGAGTTCGCGGCGTCGCTGGTCCGCGAGGCGATGACGATCATCCAGTAGAACGGGAAGAGCGACAGGATGACGCCGAGGACGAGCCCGAACCAGGTCAGCGGGCTGGCCGTCCAGAGCTTCTCCGCACTGTGGCGGATGCCGTTGCGCTCGGCCGGTGGCCGGACCGACGGCGGTCGCAGAGTGGTACTGGTCATGGGTGGGCCACCCTCACTTGTCGGAGCTGATGCGGCGGGCCAGCAGGTAGTTGATGAACGAGACGGACGCGATCAGCAGGAACAGCACCAGGGCGACGGCGCCCGCGTACCCCCACCGGAACCGCTGGTTCATGACGTCCAGCAGGTACATCGTGATCGTCTGGAACTGCCCCTCCGTGCCGCCGGAGAGCGCGCCCGAGCCGCTGGTGAACATCAGCGGCTCGGTGAAGAGCTGCAGACCGCCGATGGTCGAGATGATCAGCGTGAAGATGATGGTGGGGCGCAGCTGCGGGATGGTGATCGACCAGAACTGGCGGCGTTGCGAGGCGCCGTCGAGGGCGGCCGCCTCGTACACGTCCTTGCTGATCGACTGCATCGCGGCGAGGTAGATGAGAGCGTTGTAGCCCACCCACCGCCAGTCGACCATGGTGGCGATGGCGACCCAGGAGGCGAAGCGGTTGGCCCGCCAGTCGATGGGGCCGAGACCGACCAGGTCGAGCAGCCAGTTCATCAGGCCGAAGTCGCGGGCGTAGATCATCGAGAAGATGAGCGCCACCACGGCGGTCGAGGTGATGATCGGCATCGCGATGGCCAGCCGGAAGAACATCTGGCCGCGGATGCGCCGGTTCAGCGCGTTGGCCAGCATCAGCGCGATGAGCAGCTGCGGAATGGTGGAGAGCGCGAACATCCCGAAGGTGTTCACCACCGCGTTCCAGAACTGCGGGTCGTTCGTGAACAGCTCGACGAAGTTGTCCAGACCGACGAAGCTGATCGTCGCGTTCATCGGTGACCGGTCGGTCATCGCGATCCAGAACGTGTAGACGATCGGGTAGACGCCGAAGATCGCGAACAGCACGAAGAACGGCAGCACGAAGACGTACGGGGTGAAGCGCAGATCCAGCCGGTTCAGCTGCCGGCGGCGCGCCGTTGAGTGCCGCGGTGCCGGTCGCGGCCCGCGGGCCGAGGCGCCCGGCGGCGCGGGGGTCTTCAGGGAGCTCATGAGCGGTCCTTCACACTCGGCGGCGCCGTCGTGGGGCGCCGCGGCAGGGCGTTCAACGCGGGTTCACGGGTGGTGCCGGAGCGGCACCACCCGTGAGCGCGTCGCAGCCGTTACTTGCCTGCTGCCTGGCCGTTCTTCACCGCGTCCTGCCAAGCGGCGTCGGCGGCCTTACCCTGCTCGATGCTGCGCAGCGCGTTCTCGACCGCGTCCCGGACCGCCTGGTTCTTCGGGCCGAGGTAGACCGGCTTCAGCTCCTTCGCGCCGGCGGCGAAGATCTTGCCGATCGGCGCGCCGCTGAAGTACTCGTTGGTGGCGGCGAGCACGGCCGGGTCCTCGAGGGCCTGCGGCGACGAGGGCAGGTTGCCGACCTTCTTGAACGCCTCGGTCTGGCTCTTGGCGCTGGTCAGGAACTTGGCCAGCTCAGCGGCTTCCTTCTGGTGCTTGCTGGACTTCGGCACGGCCAGCCAGGAACCGCCCCAGTTGCCGCCGTTGCCCGGCGCCTTGGCGACGTCCCACTTGCCGGCCGCCGCGTCACCGGCCTGACCCTTGATGACACCCGTCATCCACGCCGGGCAGCCGATGGTGGCGAAGCTGCCGTTCTTGAAGCCGGCGTTCCACTCGTTCGAGAAGCTCCGCAGGTTGTTCGACAGACCCGCGCTGATCATCTTGGTGGTCTGCTGGAACGCGGACTGCACGTCCGGGTTCTCACCGACGACGAGCTTGTTGCTCTTGTCGAAGTAGGTGTAGCCGTTGCCCGCGCCCGCCGTCTGCATCAGCACGATGTTGTAGAAGTTGGTCGCCGAGTCGACGAACTTGTGCTTCTTGTCGGCGGCGGCGAACTTCTGGCCCTGCGCGATGAAGTCGTCCCACGTCGGCCAGAGGGCGCCGACCTGCTCGCGGTCGGTCGGCAGGCCGGCGGCCTTGAAGAGGTCGCTGCGGTAGCAGACGGCCATGCCACCGACGTCGGTGCCGAGGCCGAGCACCTTGCCGTCCGGCGTGAGGCCACCCTCCCACTTCCACGGCAGGAAGTTGCCCTTGAGGTCGTTGGCGCCGTGGTCGGCCAGGTTCACGAACTTGTCGGCCTGCGCGAAGAACTGCACGATCGTGCCCTCTTCGAGAGCGACGACGTCGCCGGCACCGGCACCGGCGGTGATCTGCTGCGTCAGGCGGGTGTTGTAGTCACCCAGGCCGAGGCCCTTGCCGCGCTCCTGGATCGTGACGTTCGGGTGCTCCGTCTGGTACTGCTTGTACAGGTCCTCGTAGCCGAAGCCCTGGTCGCCGAAGACGTCGACGACCAGGGTGACCTTGCCGCCGTCCGAATCGGACGACGAGTCGCCGTCGCCGCAGGCGGTCGCCGCGGCGAGCACGGCGACTGACGCGAGCGCGATCGCCGCGAAACGACGACGTGAGGTGACGCTCATCCTGACCCCTCTCAAGTGGTGAGGCTTGGTGTGTCGTGCGTGGTGGGGGGTGCTGTAGCGCCCCGCGCCGCTCGACCGGTGGCCGAGGGCGTCTGGGGTGTGCGGTGAAGGAGACTTCCGCCACTCCCCCGGGAGCGCTCCCATGAGATTGCCGGGGCGCTACCAGGGTGTCAATAGACCATTGGGAGCGTTCCCAGATCGTTACCGCCCTGTTTCGAAGCGGCGCACCGGGGACTTTCGGCAGCCTGACCGGCCAGGTCAGCAGAAGCGACGCAGCAGCGTGGTGGCGACGGCGGGATCGAAGAACGCCGGGTCGAAGCCGTCGGTGACCCAACCGCTCAACAGCGCCCGCTCCGGATGAGTCGGATCGGTCAGGGCCGCCAGCAGCGCCTGGTAGCCCAGCGGACCACCGATACCCTCCGGCGGGCAGGCCCCCGCACCGTCCAGGCAGAGCGGATACCGCTCGTCCTGGTCGGCGGCGAGCGCGTCCTCGACGACCAGGTCGTGCTCCCACCAGTCCCCGAAGTCGTACGTGTAGGAGAACCGAGTGCCCTTGCCGAGCACCGCGTCCAGCCGGACGTCCAGCTCGTCGTGCACCGCCAGCGCCCCGTCCGGGTCGGGTTCGCCGTACGCCACCGCGTCGATCTCGAACGAGTGCAGGTGGCAGTCCCGCCAGCCCATCGCGTGCTGCGCGACCCGGTGCAGCCGGTCCAGCGTGTAGCCGGCCGGGACGAGCACCCGACGCCAGATGGGCGGACGGACGCCGGCGAGGGACATCTTCAGCTGGAAGATCTGACGCGGCATGCTGTCCTGTCCTTCAGCGGCTTAGGCTGCGAGCATGATCTGCCGAGCGTGCCGGGCCCGGCGGCACGACGACTGCCCGGGCCGGAACTGGTGCGACTGCCAGCACCGTACCGCCGAACCGACCCCTCCGGTCACTGGTCCGGCCGGCGAATGACGGTCGGAATTCCGATCCGGCGACTCTGACCCGCGCCCACGGTCCCGCCACCCCTCGCGTGACGGGCCGTCGCCCGGTCGCACACCCAGCGTCGCCGGTGTGACCGACCATGGTGTCGTCCGCCGCGTCGCGTGGCGACCTGTCGTACTCCTCGGGCAGGATGCACGCATGCTTCCCGACCGCGCTGCCCGACCGACCGGAGTCGCCCGATGACCGACGCCGACCTCGACGGCCCGGGCGAGCTGGTCGGCCGGGTGCTGGGCACCGCCGACGCCACGCCGTTGCAGTTCTGGACGGCCGTGGCCCCCGGCAGTTACCTCCAGCTCGACGACGTGGTGGTCACCCGTCGTGAGCTGCCCGACCGAGAGCCGGTCACGATCGCCGGGGTGGTCACCCAGGTCCGGGCCCGGCACGAGGGCGCCCAGTTCGACTCGGACGTCTTCGCCATCGCCGACGGCACGCTGCCCGCCCAGGTGCAGGAGGCGGCCGAGGTCACCACCACCCGGGTCGACCCAGAGCTGTACGTGCCGCCGACCCCGGGGGCCGTGGTGCACCGGGCCGAGGGTGACGCGCGGGCCCGCGCGCTGCACTTCGACCGGATGGAACGGCGTATCCCGATGGGGATGGGCCGCGACGGTGTGCCGGTCTACCTGAACGCCGACTTCCTCGACGGCAGCCGGGGCGCGCACGTCTCCATCTCCGGCATCTCCGGGGTGGCCACCAAGACGAGCTTCGCCACCTTCCTGCTCTACTCGGTGTTCCGCTCCGGCGTCCTGGGCGGCGACGCGGTCAACGGCAAGGCGCTCATCTTCAACGTCAAGGGCGAGGACCTGCTCTTCCTCGACCACCCCAACACCCGCCTCGACGATGCGACCCGGGCGGCGTACGCCAAGCTGGGCCTGAGCGCCGGCGCGTTCCCCGATGTGCGGGTGTACGCCCCGCCCCGGGTCGGCGACGCGGCCGGCACGCCGGACGTGAGCAGCCGGTTGACCGGCGTGGACGCCTTCTACTGGACGCTGAGCGAGTTCTGTTCCGACCGCCTGCTGCCGTACGTCTTCGCCGACGCCGACGACGAGCGCCAGCAGTACACGATGGTGGTGCATTCGGTCGCGGCGCACCTGGCCCGGTACGCCCAGCCCGCCGACGGTGGGGTGAGCATCGACGGGGTCCGGCTCGGCTCCTACGGCGACCTGGTCGACCACATCGTCGATGCGCTCAACGACGACGAGACCCGCTCCGACTGGGCCGGCAGCGCGGTCGGCCTGGGCACCGTCAACGCGTTCGCCCGCCGGCTGATCGGCAGCAAGAAGGACCTGGCCCGGCTGATCCGGGGCGACCTGGCGGTCCGCCGTCCGCACTCGATCAACACCAGCGAGTCGGCCCAGGTGACCGTCGTCGACCTGCACAACCTTCCCGACCGGGCGCAGCGGTTCGTGGTGGGTGTGACGCTCAAGAGCGAGTTCGAGCGCAAGGAGAAGGCCGGCACCGCCAAGCCGTTGCTCTTCGTCGTCCTCGACGAGCTCAACAAGTACGCGCCCCGGGAGGGCTCCTCGCCCATCAAGGAGGTGCTGCTCGACATCGCCGAGCGCGGTCGCTCGCTCGGGGTCATCCTGATCGGCGCCCAGCAGACCGCGAGCGAGGTGGAGCGCCGCATCGTCACCAACTCGGCGATCCGGGTGGTCGGTCGGCTCGACCCGGCCGAGGCGTCCCGCCCGGAGTACGGCTTCCTGCCACCGGCCCAGCGTCAGCGGGCGCTGCTCGCCAAGCCGGGCACCATGTTCGTCAACCAGCCGGACATCCCGGTGCCGCTCTGCCTGGAGTTCCCGTTCCCGGCGTGGGCCACCCGGGTCTCCGAGGCGGGCCGCGCCCCCTCGGAGACGCTGCGCTCGATCACCCAGTCCGCCGATCCGTTCGCCGTGGTGGGCTCCGGCGGCGGCAGCGACGACGACATCCCGTTCTAGGCAGGGGCCGGTGCAACTGTGAAGATCCTGCACACCTCGGACTGGCACGTCGGCAAGGTGCTCAAGGGGCAGTCCCGGGCCGAGGAGCACAAGGCCGTACTGGCCGGGGTGATCGACATCGCCCGCGCCGAACAGCCGGATCTGGTGATCGTCGCCGGTGACCTCTACGACACGGCCGCGCCGACCTCGGAGGCGACCCGGCTGGTCACCCGGGCGCTGACCGCGCTGCGTCGTACCGGCGCGGACGTGGTCGCGATCGGCGGCAACCACGACAACGGGCCCGCGCTGGACGCGCTGCGCCCGTGGGCCGAGGCCGCGGGCATCACGCTGCGCGGCGGGGTACGCGAGAATCCGGCCGAGCACGTCATCGACGGCACCACGGCCGGTGGGGAGCGGTGGCAGCTCGCCGCGCTGCCGTTCCTGTCCCAGCGGTACGCCATCCGCGCGCTGGAGATGTACGAGCTGACCGCCGCCGAGGCCAACCAGACGTACGCCGACCACCTGGGTCGGGTGCTGGGCCGGCTCACCGAGGGCTTCACCGAGCCGGACCGGGTGCACCTGGTCACCGCCCACCTGACGGTGACCGGCGCGGCGGCGGGCGGCGGCGAGCGGGACGCGCACACGGTGCTCGGCTACGCGGTGCCGGCCACCGTCTTCCCGGCGACGGCGCATTACGTGGCGCTGGGCCACCTGCACCGGGCGCAGCGCGTCGAGGGCCCCTGCCCGGTGCGGTACAGCGGCAGTCCGCTCGCCGTCGACTTCGGCGAGCAGGAGAACGTGCCGTCGGTGACGATCGTCGAGGTGACCGCCAGCACGGCCGCGCGGGTGCGGGAGGTGCCGGTGACCGCGGCGAGCGCGCTGCGGACGGTCCGCGGCACCCTCGCGCAGCTCGCCGAGATCGAGACGCCGGACGCCTGGCTGCGGGTGTTCGTCCGGGAGCAGCCCCGCGCGGGCCTGCGCGAGGAGGTCCAGGAGCTGCTGCCCCGGGCGTTGGAGATCCGGATCGACCCGGAGCTGCTGGCGGCGCCGGGCAGCGGCACGAGGATCGCGCAGCGGTCCGGGCGTTCTCCCCGGGAGTTGTTCGGTGACTACCTGGACAGCCGGGGCCACGACGACGAGGGCGTGCGGGAGCTCTTCGACGAGCTCTTCGAGGAGGTCGATTCCTGATGCGACCGATGCGGCTGGACATGGCCGGGTTCACGGTCTTTCGGGACGAGACGACCGTCGACTTCACCGACGCCGACTTCTTCGCGCTGATCGGGCCCACCGGCTCGGGCAAGTCCACCGTGCTGGACGCCATCTGTTTCGCCCTCTACGGCACGGTGCCCCGCTGGGGTGGCGCGCGGGGGTTGGCCAACGCCCTCGCGCCGTCGGCGACCGAGGCCCGGGTCCGGCTGGTCTTCGAGTCCGCGGGTGCCCGCTACGTGGCGACCCGGGTGGTGCGCCGGGACGGCCGGGGCAACGTCAAGACCGCGAACGCCGGGTTGCAGGTGATGCCGGCCGGCTTCGACGTGACCAAGCTCGACACCGGGTTGAGCCCGGACGACCTGGGCGAGGTGATCGCCGGCACGCCCGCCGAGATGGAGCAGGCGGTCCTCGATGCGGTCGGGCTGCCGTACGAGCAGTTCACCAGCTGCGTGGTGCTGCCGCAGGGGCAGTTCGCCGATTTCCTGCACGCCAAGCCGGCCACCCGGCAGCAGATCCTGGTCAACCTGCTGGGTCTCGGTGTCTACGAGGACGTCCAGAAGAGGGCCACGGCCCGGGCGGCACAGGCGGAAGCCAAGCTGGACGCGGTCGACCAGGTGCTCGCCGGCCTGACCGGGGTGGACGACGAGGCGCTGGCCGAGGCCGACGCCCTGGTCGACCGGATGGTCGAATTGGCCGGCGCGGTGACCGGGGCCATGCCCGAGTTGGCGGCGGCCCGGGAGCGCGCGCGGGAGGCGTCGGCCGCCCTGACCGCGCTCGACGACGAGTTGGGCGTGCTGTCCGGGGTTCGTGCCCCGCGCGGGGTGGCCGAGGTGGCGCGCGCGGTGGCCGCGGCGCGGGCCGAGGCCGACGCGGCCGCCTCGGCGGTGTCGCTGGCCGAGGAGCGCGAGGAGAAGCTGCGCGGTGAGCTGGCCGGCGCCGGTGACGAGAGCGCGCTGCGGCTGCAACTGCGGGCGTACGACGATCGGGACCGGCTGACCGGCGAGGCCGAGACGGTCCGCGCGGCGGTGCGCGCGGCGGACGAGGAGCACGCGGCGGCGGTGGCGGCGCTGGCCGCCGCCCGCGCGGACGCCGAACGGGCGGACGCCGAGTTGGAGGCGGCCTTCCGGGCGCACGAGGAGGCGAAGGCCACCGACCTGGCGGTCGGTCTGCGGGCGCACCTGCATCCGGGCGAGTCCTGCCCGGTCTGCGAGCAGCCGGTGGCCCGGGTTCCGGCGGTCCCGGCGGATTCGGCGGTGGCCGCCGCGACGGCGGCTGGCAAGGCGGCGCGGGCCGCCACGAAGGCGGCCCAGGCGGTGGTGCAGCAGCGCGACGCCGCGGCACGGGAGCTGGAGCGGCTGCTGGTGCAGGCCCGGGCCCGCCAGGAGCAGGTGGACGCCCGGCTGGCCGAGGTGGCCGGTCAGCTCGCGGGCGCGGCCGAACCGGCGGTACTGCGCCGTGAGGTGGCCGAGCACGCCCGGCTGCGACACGCCCTGGACGAGGCGGCAGCCGCCGTGCGGGCGGGCCGGGACAGCGCCCGCCAGGCCCGCGCGGGTGTGGACGCCGCGCAGGAGCGGTTGCGGGCGACCTGGCAGGGCTTCGACAGCGCCCGCGACGGGCTGGCCCGGTTCGGTCCGCCGGCCGCCGACCGGGACGACGTGGCGGCCTCGTGGGCGGCGCTGACCGACTGGGCGACGGCCGAGGCGGAGCGCCGTCGGGCCGACCGGGCCGGCCGGGCGGCGGTGGTCGCCGAGGCCGAGGCGGCGACGGACGCGGTGCAGCGGCGGATCGCGGACATCTTCGCGGCGGCCGACGTGCCGGTCGGCGACGATCCGGTGCACGCCGCGACGGTGGCCGTCGAGCGGGCCGAGGCCGACCGACGTCGGCTGGCCGAGCGCCGCGAGCAGGCCGGCGCGTTGCGCGAGCAGCGGGCCGGGCACGAGCGCGAGGCGCAGGTGGCGCGGGCGCTCGCGGGGCACCTGCGGGCCAACAACTTCGAGCGGTGGCTGCTGGCGGAGGCGTTGGACCTGCTGGTCGACGGCGCGTCCGGGATCCTGCGGGAGCTGTCCTCGGGTCAGTACGAGCTGGTGCACGACAAGGGCGAGTTCTTCGTCGTCGACCACCACGACGCGGGGCTGCGCCGGGGCGTACGGACCCTCTCCGGTGGGGAGACGTTCCAGGCGTCGCTGGCGTTGGCGTTGGCGCTCTCCGAGCAGCTGGCCGGCATGTCGACCACCGCGGCGAGCCTGGAGTCGATCGTCCTGGACGAGGGCTTCGGCACGCTGGACGCGGCCACCCTGGACACCGTGGCCGCCACTTTGGAGAACCTGGCCGCCCGGGGTGACCGGATGGTCGGCGTGGTCACGCACGTCGCGGCGCTGGCCGAGCGGATCCCGGTCCGTTTCGAGGTACGCAAGGACGCCCGCTCGGCGCGCGTCGAACGGACCGGCCGGTGAGCGACGCGGCGTTCTTCGTCGACGCGTGGGACCCGTCGTACGGGGCGTCCTTCGAGGCGTCCGCCACCGGCCCGGCCACGCCGAGCAGCACGCAGGTCGAGGTCGACGTGGAGTTGCCGGCCGTCGACTGGCGGGCGATCGGCGTACGCGCCGACGTTCGGGCGCCGGACGTGGTGCTCCTGGTCGACGGGGTCCGCCGGGTCGACGCGAGCATCTGGACGGCGGAGGAGGACGGCGGGTCGTTCCCGGGGCTGGCGGCGTCGTACGCGGCCGGGGTGGTCCGCTGCGACCTGGGTCGGGGGGCGGCACAGTTGGCCGGCACGCAGGTGGGCCGGGGTCTGTTCACGGCGAGCCCGTCGGCGCGGGACGTGGTGGCCGGCGCGATCCGGTATCCGGTGCACCGGGTGGGTGGCACCGGCGAGTTGGCGAAGCTGCCGGCCGCGGTGCAGGGCCCGTTGACCGCGTTGGAGGTGGCGGTGTCCGACGCCGCCCGGGTCGACGGTGACCTGTTGGTGGTGGACGGTCCACTGCGCAGTCGCCACCATCTGCCGCGCACGCTCGGCTACATCAAGACCCAGCACAGCCAGTACCTGGACGCCCGGCTGACGGCGGTGGTGACCGGCCTGGCGCCGGGCGAGCGGTCACCGGTGTTCCGGTTGGGCACGCCCTGGGGTGGCTGGTCGTGGTATTTGCGGCTGCCGGTGGCCGTGGGCGCGCCGTGGGCCGGCATCGTCCGGGTGGAGTGCTCCACCGAACTGCCCGTGGAGGCGGCGATCGACCTGGCCGACCTGTCACTGGTCACGTTGCCCCGGTTCGCCTCGACGCCGTACAAGGACCCACGGGCGCCACAGAACCTCATCCCGATCGCCGGTCTGGAGCGCCGCCTGCGCGCGCTGCTCGGCGACTCCCGGCTGCTGCACCGCGCGTTGACCGCCGCGGCGCGCGTCGGTCGCTGAGCGGGCGGGTCGCAGTGGGGCGCAAACGAGCGGGTGACCGGGTGGTCGAGCAGGTGGACACCGGTCTGGCCGAGCTGGTGCCGTCCCCGGACCGGCCCGGCTCGTGGACGTTGCTGCTGGACGGCGCTCCGCAGTCGCACGTCGACCTGAGCGACCCCACGCACCTGGAGTTCGAGTACGTCCGACGGCTGGCCGCCGCGCTGGACCTGGTCGCGCCCCCGGGCGAGCCGCTGCGGGTGCTGCACCTGGGCGGCGGTGCGCTGACCCTGCCCCGGTACGTGTCGGCGACCCGGCCCGGCTCGACCCAGCGGGTGTCCGAGGTGGACGGCGCCCTGGTGGAGCTGGTGCGTCGGGTGCTGCCCTGGCCGGCGGACGCCCGGCTGCGGGTCCGCGTGCAGGACGCCCGGGCCGTGCTGGCCTCGACGCGGGACGCCAGCTACGACGTGGTGGTCGCCGACGTCTTCGCCGGCGCCCGCACCCCGGCGCACCTGACGTCGGTGGAGTACGCCGCCGAGGTGGCCCGGGTGCTCCGGCCGGCCGGCTGGATGCTGGCGAACCTGGCCGACGGCCCGCCACTGCGGTACGCGCGCAGCCAGGTCGCCACGGTGCGTTCGGTGCTCCCCCAGGCGTGCCTGGTCGGCGATGCGGGGGTGCTGCGCGGTCGCCGGTACGGCAATCTGGTGCTGGTCGCCGGGCGGACCACTCCCCCGGTGCCCGCGCTGACCCGGCGGGCGGCCGGCGACTGGTTTCCCGGCCGGGTGGTGGCCGGTGACGAGTTGGACCGCTTCGCCGGCGGTGCCGCGGTGGTACGCGACGCGGATGCCACCGGCTCGGATCCGCCACCGCCGGGGCTGTTCTCCGTCCGTCGCTGACCGGCCACAGGGGACCGCAGGCGGGTCGCCGGAAATTTTTTCGGGGTTCGTTGATCCGCTCGGCGCGCCGCTGCGTACCACCGGGCGGCCCGCCTTGTGGGGGCGGCGTTGGTCACGGACATCCCGGAGGTCTGCATGCATGCGGTGGCGGCCGGTTGGCATGGCGACGCGGTTCGCGCAGACTGGTTGTCCGCGCGCTCGTCGTCGAGGTCAACCTCGTCTGCCCGGGGGGTCGACGCCCGCGCCACGTCTCGCCAAAATGGTCCGGTGACGCCCCGACCGGCGCCCGGGCGCCACCAGGCGACGACAACCGAGGCCAGCCACTCCGACCAGTTGATCCGGCTGCTCTACGCCGAGCACGCCGGCCCGTTGCTGATGTTCGTCATGCGGCTCACCGGGGGGGACCGGCAGCGCGCGGAGGACATCGTCCAGGAGACGCTGCTGCGGGCCTGGCGCAACGCGCACCGCCTCGGTGCGCAGGGGCAGGGTTCGCTGCGGCCCTGGCTGGTCACCGTGGCGCGTCGGATCGCCATCGACGAGCACCGCAGCCAGGAGGCCCGGCCGCCGGAGACGTACGACCGGGACCTGACCGCGTTCGCCGAGGCGGACAGCACCGACCGGGTGCTGCGCACGATGACGGTGGCGGACGCGCTGCGTACGCTGAGTCAGTCGCACCGGGAGATCCTGATCTCGACGTACTTCCGGGGGCGGACGGTGCCGGAGGCGGCCGAGGAGTTGGGGCTTCCGTTGGGCACCGCCAAGTCGCGGGTCTACTACGCGCTGCGCGCGTTGCGCACGGCTCTGCAGGAGCGGGGGGTGACAGAATGAGCCGGCCAGACCATATGGACGTCGCCGCGTACGCGCTCGGCGTGCTCGACGAGCAGGACACCGAGCGGTTCGAGGAGCATCTCGCCGCGTGCTGGGCGTGCGCGGCCGAGTTGGAGACGATGGTGCCGGTGGTGGGCCTGCTCTCCGGCATCGACGGCGAGACGATGATGGCCCTGGAGCAGACCGCCACCGATCCGGCGCTGCTGGACCGGACATTGGTCGCGGTCCGGGCCGACCGGCGGCGGACCAGGTTTCGTCAGATGCTCGCGACCGCCGCGGCGGTGGTGGTCTTCGGCGGGTTGACGGGTTACGGCTTCGTGAGCGTGGCCGGCAACGAGGCGCCGGGGACTCTCGCGGAGCCGACGGCGACCGCCGGCGTCAACGACCCGCCGACGAGCGCGCCGACCGCGCCGCCGAGCGGCCCGGGTGTCGGCGGCACCGAGGAGGAGGGCGACCAGGTCGACGCCACCGATCCGACGACCGGCGTCCAGACGACCATGTTCCTCATCGAGCGGGAGTACGGCACCCGCATCAACTTCAGTCTGCGGAAACTGCCCGGCCCGCGTACCTGCCGACTGGTGGTGGTACGCAAGAACTCCACCACGGAGGTGATTTCGACCTGGTCGGTGCCGGACGGTGGCTACGGGACGAACAGCCGCCCGCAGGGTCTCGAACTGAGCGCGTCGACGTCCGCGTTGACGAGTGACATCAAGCAGCTCCAGGTGCAGTCGGTCGACCGTAACGGGGTGGCGAGTCCGCTGGTCACGGTGCCCATGTAGGGTCGCGTACCATCGTCGACGCCGGTCATTGCCAAATGGCCGGCGTCGATTCGTTTTTCTGCCTGAGCGTCCGTGTCGGGCGGTACGGATGATCGCCCGGTTCGGTTCAATCAAAACTCGTGAAATTGACCACTGTTACTTCTTCAACCTTGACAGCCCGCCCGCCGTACCTATGGGTGAACTGCCAAGAATGAGGAGGGCACGTGGCACAGATGAAGCGGACCGTCATCGTCGCGAGCGCGATGGTCGCACTAACGGCCTGCGCTCCCGCGGGTTACGACGGGGCGAACTCGAGCGCGGCCGAGCCGGTCGCCGTCGCCGCGGCCGAGCCCACCGCGTCGGCGGAGCCCGAGGCGTCGGCATCCGCGGAGGCGCCGGTCGCCGACGCGCCGCCGCCCGCGGACGTCGACCTGACCGAGCAGTTGATCGGCAAGAAGATCGCCCGGATGGGCAACGTCGTCACGGACCAGGACGGTTGGGTCCTGTACCGCTTCGACAAGGACACCGCCGACCCGCCCGCGTCGAACTGCGTCGACAAGTGCGCGCAGGTGTGGCCGCCGGCGCTGACCGACGGCAACCCCCAGCTCACCGGCCTCTCCGACGACAAGGTCGGCAGCGTCACCCGCCAGGACGGCACCCGTCAGCTCACCATCGGCGGCTGGCCGGTCTACCGGTACATCGGCGACAAGAAGCCCGGCCAGTGGAAGGGTCAGGCCGTCGGCGGCACCTGGTTCGTGGTCGACCAGAACGGCAAGAAGAACCTGACCTGCCTGCCCACCTCGACGCCGAAGGCCGTCGCGCCGCCGGCCGACAGCGGGTCCAGCGACGCGGGCGGCTCGGGCTACTCCTACTGATCCCGACACCGCCACGGCACGGTGGCCGGTCGCAGCCGCAGAGGGCGCGACCGGCCACCGCCGTACCCGGAGCATTCCGGCCGACGGCGGCGCCCGGCACCGTCGCGTGACCTGGCAGAGTGGCAGGGTGACCGAGACCGAACCCGCCGCGACCCGGGTGCTGCACCCGCCGGTCGGCTACCGGCTGGCCGCGTCGGTCCGCGCGCTGACCTTCAGCCCGTACGACCCGTGCGCGCGCTTCGCCGCCGGCACCTTCTGGTGGGCGACCCGCACCCCGCACGGTCCGGCCACCCTCGCGCTGCGGCCGGCGGGCGGTGACCTGCTCGCGGAGGGGTACGGCCCGGGCGCCGAACACGTGGTGGAGCGCGCCGACCGGATCGCCGGGCTGCACGACGACCTGACCGGCTTCGCCGAGCTGGCGGCGGCGCACCCGCTGGTCGCCCGGCTGGCCCGGGAGCACCGGGGGCTGCGCATGCCCACCACCGGGCAGGTCTTCCCCCGACTGCTGCGGGCGGTCTTCGAGCAGAAGGTCACCGGCAAGGAGGCGTACCGGGCGTACGCGGCCACCGTGCGGCACTTCCGCGAGCCGGCGCCCGGCCCGCTACAGCCGCTGCTGCTGCCGCCCGACGCGGCCGCGGTGGCCGCCACCCCGTACTGGGTGTTCCACCCGTTCGGCGTGGAGCAGCGCCGGGCCGACACGCTGCGCCGGGCCGCCGCGCTCGCCGACCGGCTGGAGCGGTGCGTCGACGCGACCGAGGCGACCCGCCGGCTGACCGCCATCGCGGGCATCGGCCCGTGGACCGCCGCCGAGGTGGTCCGGATCGCCTACGGCGACCCGGACGCGGTGAGCGTCGGCGACTTCCACATCCCGAACACGGTGGCCTGGGCGCTGGCCGGTGAGCCCCGGGGAGACGACGCGCGGATGCTGACCCTGCTGGAGCCGTTCCGAGGGCACCGGGGTCGGGTGTGTCTGCTGCTGGAGGCCGCCGGCATCCAGGCACCGAAGTACGGGCCGCGCGCCCCGATCCGCTCGTTCGCCCGGTTCTGAAACAGCTTCCCGGCCGCCGGGCAGCGGCCGGGCCGCCGGTCGGTGTCGACGGCGGCTGTGGTGTGCTGCCCCGATGAGCGTCGAGGCGACAATCGTCCCCGCCGGCGTCGCGGACGCCGGCGAGATCCTCACCGTGCAGCGTGCCGCGTACCTGAGCGAGGCGCAGCACTACGGCGAGCCGTTCCTGCCACCGCTGACCGAGACCCTGGACGAGGTCGCGGCCGTGCTGGCCGGCCCGACCATCGTGCTCGTCGCCCGGGCGGGGCACCGGCTGATCGGCTCGGTGCGTGCCCACCTGGTCGGCGACACCGCGCACGTCGGGCGCCTGTCGGTCGCTCCCGACCGGCAGGGCCACGGTGTCGGGGCACGGTTGCTCGCCGCGATCGAGGAGGCCTGCGCCGGCCGTGCCGCCCGCTTCACCCTCTTCACCGGGGCGGACAGCGCCCGCAACCTCACGCTGTACCAACGGCACGGCTACCGGATCGTGGCACACCGCCCGGATCCGAACGGCACGCCGTTGGCGGTGCTGGAGAAACCGGCCGTCACGGCTCGCAGCGACGCCTGAGCCCGTCGGCCTCCAGCCTGACGTAGCGGCGCAGCAGGCCGCCGTACAGCCGGCCGATCAGTCCGGCGAGCGGTCCGGACTGGTCGACGGCCACCTCGACCCGGGTACGTCCGTCGGGCAACGGCAGCACCCGGTGCTCGCCGCGGGTGCGCACGCCCGGGACGTCGGAGACCCAGGTGAATTCCCGCCCCTCGGTCAGCTCGACGACCCGCCACACCGCCGGGCGCAGCTTCGGCTGGGTCAGGCGGGCGGTCGCGCCGACCGCCAGGGGCCCCGGCTCACCCCGCTCGGCCCGGGTCACCGAGGCCGTCCACTCCGGCCACCGCTGGACGTCGACAAGCACCGCCCAGACCCGCTCGGCGTCCGCGTCGATCTCCGTGTCCGCTTCGAACCGCATCGCGTCCCCTTCCCCGGCGGCGCCGTCCGGCGCCGCCACCTGCTGCCGACGACGCTGCCCTGCGGAGGGTGACTGCGGCATCCACCGGCCGGTCCGATCATCGATCGGGCCGTGGATCCGCCGGCCGCGTCGTATCAGGCGGCTTCGCGCAGGTCGGCCAGGCTCAACGGGGTACGCCGACGCAGCAGCTCTTCCAGCTCGGGCACCGTGGCGACCTCGCCGAGCACGTCCCGGCCGCCACCGAACCGTTGCGGATATCGACGGGTGAGCCGGTAGCGGTAGCGACCCCGGATCAGCTCGACGCTCACCCGCCACCGCCCGCAGCAGTTACAGACCCACTCGGCCATCCCGCGAAACTAGCTCTGACCTGCGGTTATTTGATTCGCCCGGGCGGGACGAGGGGCGCACGGGCGGACACGCCGCCACCGCACCGGCGGTGATCTGCCTCACGACTGTCGGTGCGGTCTGATTGACTGGTCGCCGTGGACCTGCCGATCAACCCTCCGGTCGAGCCGATGCTGGCCAAGAGCGTCGCCAAGCTGCCCACCACACCCGGTGTGACGTACGAGCCCAAATGGGACGGGTTCCGGTGCATCGTGTTCCGGGACGGCGACGAGGTCGAGCTGGCCAGCCGGGGCGGCAAGTCGATGACCCGCTACTTCCCCGAGGTGGTCGAGCAGGCCCGCCGGCAGCTGCCCGAGCGGTGCGCGGTCGACGGCGAGCTGATCGTGATCCGGCGGGACGGGCCGTCCGGCCAGCCACGGCTGGACTTCGAGCTGCTGGCCCAGCGCATCCACCCGGCGGCGTCGCGGGTGAAGCTGCTGGCCGAGACCACGCCCGCCGATTTCGTCGCCTTCGACCTGCTGGCCCTCGGTGACGAGGCGCTGCTCGACCAGCCGTACCCGCGCCGCCGGGAACGCCTGGTCGAGGCGCTGGCCGACGTGCGCCCACCGGTGCACGTCACCCAGGTCACCACCGACCCGGAGACCGCACGTCGGTGGTTCGACGTCTTCGAGGGCGCGGGACTGGACGGCCTGATCGTCAAGCCGGCCGACCTGCCGTACGAGCCGGGCAAGCGGTTGATGTTCAAGGTCAAGCACGCCCGTACCGCGGACGCGGTGGTGGCGGGCTTCCGCTGGCACAAGTCCGGTCCGGTGGTGGGCTCGCTGCTGCTCGGCCTGTACGACGACGCGGGCGTCCTGCACCACGTCGGGGTGAGCGCGTCGTTCAGCATGGCCCGCCGCGCCGAACTGCTGGAGGAGCTGGCTCCCTACCGGGACACCGGCGGCGAGCACCCGTGGGTGCACGGCGACCACGAACGCGGTCAGCGCATTCCGGGCGGGGTGAGCCGGTGGACCGGCACGAAGAACCTGGAGTGGGAGCCGCTGCGCCCGGAGCTGGTCGTCGAGGTGGGTTACGACGCGATGGAGGGTGACCGCTTCCGGCACACCGCCCAGTTCGTCCGGTGGCGACCCGACCGCGATCCCCGCTCCTGCCGCTACGACCAGCTCGACCGTCCGATCCGTTTCGACGTGGACCAGGTGCTGCGCGGCGACCCGACGGTCACCCTGGATCGGGCCGCCAGCGGTCCGGCGTAGCCTGACCGTCGACCCGAGACCGGAGGATCACGTGAGCCGCACCGCCGACCACCCTCGGATGGCACCCGGTCGCCGGGTCCGTCACCGCCTCGTCGCGTTCGCCGTGGCCGCCCTGCTCACCGCCGGCTGCACACTGCCGGCGTTCGCGCCGCGCACCGAGGTGCAGGGGGAGGCGGCCCCGGCCGGCTCGTCGGCCACCTGGCGGCCCTGTCCCGAGGTGGCCGAGGATCTGGTGGGGCGGGGCGCACCGGACATGCGCTACGAGTGCGCGCGGATCGCCGTGCCCCGCGACTGGGGCACCGGCAGCGGGGCGACCACCGGGCCGGGCGTCGGCCAGACCTTCGAGATCGCGCTGCTGCGGGCCCGGTCCACCCGGCAACACGACCGCATCGGCTCGCTGGTGGTCAACCCCGGCGGTCCGGGCGGCTCCGGTGTGGACACCGCCGTCTACCTCTCGTTCGGCACCCAGTTCGGCGGACTGCCCACCTCGGTCACCGAGCGCTTCGACATCGTCGGCTTCGACCCGCGCGGTGTCTCCCGGTCCAGTCCGGTCAAGTGCATCTCCGACGCCGACCTGGACGCGAGCTTCGGCTACGACCCGGATCCGCAGAGCCAGGCGTCGTTCGACGGGTTCGCCGGGTTGAGCCAGCGAATCGGGCGGGGTTGCGGGGACCGTTACGGAGACCAGTTGCCGCTGTACGGCAGTGAGCAGGCCGCCCGGGACATGGACGCGGTCCGCGCCGCCGTCGGCGACGACAAGCTGACCTACCTGGGTTACTCCTACGGCACGCTGCTCGGCGCCATCTACGCCCAGCTCTACCCGCAGCGGGTACGCGCGCTGGTGCTCGACGGCGCGGTCGACCCGCAGCAGCGACTGGTCGCCGGCTCGGAGAGCCAGGCCCGCGGCTTCGAGCGCGCGTTCGACAACTTCACCCGCTGGTGCACCGCCAACGCCGCGCGCTGCCCGATCGCTCCGGACGCCCGCGCCGCCGTGACCTCGGCCATCGACAAGGCGAAGGTCTCCCCGGTGCGGGGCGACGACGGACGGGAGGCCACCGCGGGCTGGGTCTTCTACGCGGTGATCTCGTCTCTCTACACCGAATCGGGCTGGCAGGAGTTGGCGCGCGCCATCGACCGGCTGGCCGAGGGCGACCCGAAGGACGTGTTCCGGCTCGCCGACTCGTACGCCGGACGGGAGAGCGACGGGCACTACTCGAACCTCTTCGACGCCAACCTCGCCATCAACTGCGCCGACGAGACCGAGAAGCCGAGCCGGGAGCAGATCCGCCAGTTGCAGTCGCAGTGGCGCACGAAATACCCGCTGTTCGGCCCGGCGCTCGCCGTCGGCATGCTCAGCTGCGTCGAGTGGCCGGGCGGCCGGGACCCGTACCCGACCGGTCGGGCCAACGGCGCGCCGCCCATCGTGGTGGTCGGCACGACCGGCGACCCGGCGACTCCGTACGAGCAGACCGGCCGTCTCGCCTCGATGCTGGGGGTGGGCCGGGTGCTCACCTGGGAGGGCGAGGGGCATACCGCGTACCCGCAGACCTCCTGCATCACCCGGGCCGTCGACGCGTACCTGCTTGACCTCACCGTGCCCGCGCAAGGGCTACGCTGCCCGGCCAAGTGACGTTGTGCCAGGCTGACCGGCATGAGTGACATGATCTTCCGGGAGGCGGTCCGGGCGGACCTGCCCGCCGTCATCGCCCTGCTCGCCGACGACGTCCTGGGCAAGGCCCGTGACTTCACCCAGGTCGACGAGGCCTACGAACGGGCGTTCGCCGACATCAGCGCCGATTCGCGGAACTTCCTGATCGTCGCCGAGCAGGACGGCGAGCTGGTCGGCTGCCTCCAGATCACCTACATCCCGGGGCTGGGTCGGCACGGCGCCGAGCGCTCGCTGATCGAGTCGGTCCGGGTACGCTCCGACCGACGCGGCCAGGGCCTCGGCCGGGAGCTGATGGTCTGGGCGATCGACCAGGCCCGGCAGCGGGGCTGCGCCCTGGTCCAGCTCACCACCGACAAGTCGCGCGCCGACGCGCACCGCTTCTACCTGAACCTCGGCTTCAAGGCCAGCCACGAGGGCATGAAGCTCCCGCTCTGACCGGGCTTCCGCTCTTACCTGCCCGAGACGCCGGGCCGCCCGCCGCCCTGCCGGCCCGTCGGTAGCGCCGGCAGGGTGGCGGCCCCTGACGGGTGACCGGCGGCTCGGGTCCCAGGTTGCCACTGCACGCCCGGCGCGGCCCGCCGGGCCACCGACCGCATCGTCGACGCCCTGTCGAGCTGCCCCAGATCTGGGGCACGGCGAACCACGCCATCGGCCGGGCGCGAGGCCCGCCCACACCAACCGCTCACAACGGCACCCACCGGCACAGCACCCACTGGCACAGCACCCGCTGACCCAACCCCCGGACGGCACCGGCCCCCACCGAGCGCGCCCCGCATCTGGGGCAGCTCGACAGGAAGCGAACAGACTTGGTAGTCCTCCGTGACCGAGTTGACGGCCCCGCTCACAGGCGGCCGTCCGCGAGCCACCGGCCCTTGGCTGCCCACCAACCACAGGCCGCCGCCCACACAGGCCACCGGCCAGCGCGGGCGGCGGGCGCTGGTCAGCCGTCGACCAGGCGGCCGTCGCGCAGGACGAGGACCCGGTCGGCGAGGTCGATCAGAGCCGGGTCGTGCGTGGCGACCAGGGCCGTCATGCCCCGGGCGTGCACCACCGCGCGAAGCAGGTCCATGATGGACCGGCCCGTCTCGGAGTCGAGCTGACCGGTGGGTTCGTCGGCGATGAGCAGGTCGGGTTCATTGGCGAGCGCGCGGGCCACGGCGACCCGCTGCTGCTGGCCGCCGGAGAGCTCGTACGGACGCTGGGCCGCGTGCCCGCCCAGACCGACCAGCTCCAGCAGCACCGCGACGCGCTCCTCGCGCTCGGCTGCCGGGACCTGCGCCAACCGCAACGGCACGCCCACGTTCTCGGCGGCGGAGAGGATCGGCACCAGCCCGAAGGTCTGGAAGACGAACCCCACCGTGCCGCGGCGCAGCCGCAGCAGCTCGGCCTCCCCGGCCGAGCTGACGTCGTGCCCGGCCACCACGACCTGGCCGCTGTCCGGCCGGTCCAGCCCGCCAACCAGGTTCAGCAGCGTGGTCTTGCCGGCCCCGGAGCGACCCCGGATGGCGACCAGCTCACCGCGGTCGGCGGTGAACGAGACGTCCCGCACCGCCTGCACGGCGTGCTCACCACGGCCGAAGGTACGGCTCACCCCGCTGACCCGGACCACCTGGACGGGCGGCGCACCCGGCCCACCAACCGTCGATGCCGCTCCCGCGACCGCCATGTCCTGCTGGTTCACGCCCGTGCCTCCCGCTCCTCCGAGACCCGGTCACCGGGCCGTACCTGCACATGGTCGGGCTCCAGATCGAGCCGGACCCGCTCCTTCAGCGACAGCGCGTCGACGAACGCGGCCGGCAGTTGCATCCGGCCGTTGCGGTCCAGCACCGCGTACTCCTCGCTGACCAGTTCGGTATTGCCGTCGGCGCCGACCCGCGCGGTACGGCGTACCTCGGAAGCGGTTCGACCGTCGCGGATCGCGACGGTCCGGCGGACCTGCGTGGCGACGGCGTGGTCGTGGGTGACGACCACGATGGTCACGCCCAGCTCGGCGTTGATGGTGCGCAGCGCCTCGAAGACCTCGGCGCCGGTGGCCTCGTCCAGCTCACCGGTCGGCTCGTCGGCGAAGAGCACCTCCGGATCGTTGGCCACCGCCACCGCCACCGCGACCCGCTGCTGCTCGCCGCCGCTGAGCTGACCCGGCCGCCGGTCCGCGCCGTAGCCGACGCCGACCAGGTCGAGCAGTTCCCGTGCCCGTTCCCGGCGGGCCCGCCCGGAGCGCTTGCCGGCCAACTGCATCGGCAGTTCGACGTTCTCCACCGCGCTGAGGTACGGCAGCAGGTTACGGCCGGTCTGCTGCCAGACGAACCCGACCAGCTGCCGCCGGTAGCTCAGCCGGCGCTTCGCCGAGAGCGAGAGCAGGTCGTAGTCGGCCACCCGGGCGATGCCGGCGGTCGGCGTGTCCAGGCCGGAGAGGATGTTGAGCAGGGTCGACTTGCCCGAGCCGGACGCACCGACGATCGCCACCAGCTCACCACGGTCGATGACCAGGTCGAGCCCCTGGAGGGCGACCACCTCCACCCCTTCGGTCTTGAAGATGCGCACCAGGCCGTCACAGACGATGTGTCCCCGCAGGCGGTCCTGCCCACCGGCCCGCTCGGCGGCGCGTTGCGCGGCCCGCTGCTGCAGGGAAGCCAGGTCGGGCCCGGGGGCACTCTGGGCGGTAGCGGTCATCTCAGCTCTCCTCTCCGAGCCGGAGCACCTCACCGAGGCGCAGCCGGCGGTTGTTCAAGGCCTCGACGACGACCGCGAAGCCGAGGGCGACCGCGCCGAGCGCGACCACCGCGACGACCAGCCCGGGTTCGAACGCCACCCGGACCGGCACGCCGCCGGTGAACGCCGTGAGGCCGAGCACCGGGTTGAGCACCAGCGGGAGCACCGCGCCGACCAGCGCTCCGGTCAGCACCGACATCCCGACCAGCGGGGTCAGCTCGACCAGCAGCAGTCCACGCCACTGCCGGCGGGACAGGCCGAGGGTGCGGAGCCGGGACAGCACCTGCCCCCGGGCCCGCGCGCCGGCCAGCACGGTGAACGCGATGGCCAGCAGGCCGAGCACGGTGCCGCCGACGGCGCCGCCCACGAATCCGAAGGCCAGCACGCCGTTCGCGCCGCCGTCACCGAGCTGGTGCCGTACGCCCGCTCGGGTGTCGACGGTGACCCCCAACGGCCGTTCCCGGCCGGTGACCGCCCCCTGCTGCTGGAAGCGCAGTTGACCCTGGTCACCGGCCTGCCGCAGCGCCTCCGCGTCGAGCTGATCGCCGGCGACGAGCAGGCTGGTCGGCGCCGGTGTGGTGGCCCGTGGCGGCAGCGCCTGCCAGGGCAGGATGACGAACCGGTCGGTGTCCGCCGGCAGCACGGGGAAGCTGTCCTGCGCGCCGGCCACCCGGAACTCGTACCGCTGGCCCTGCACCGATACGAAGGCCGAATCCCGCAGGTCCGCCCGCGCCAGGTCGGCGGCGACGGCCGGTGACACGATCGCGGGCAGCGCCCCCGGGACGGCCTGGGCCGTGCGCAGCGCGTCCGGCACCGTCACGTCCACCCCGGACTCGTTCGTCACCCGGGCCAGACCGGGACCGTCGACCAGCAGCACCATGGTCTGGCCGATCCGCGCATCGGTGCCGACCTCGTCGGTCGCCAGCCGCTGGTCCCGTTCGATCAGCACCGGCGTGGCGGCCCGGACGCCCGGCAGACCGTTCAGCGCGTCGACCGTGTCCGGGGCGAATCGTTCGCCCCGGATCAACGCGTCGGCGGGAACGACCCGCTCGGCGGCCCGGCCCCGGCTCGCGTCGACGCCGGCGGCGACGACCGCGCAGAAGGCCGCCGTGCCGATCGCCAGCACCACGACGACCAGCGGCGCGGCGACCGTCGAGCGGCCGGCCCGCGCGGTGCCGAGGAAGGTAACGCTGCCGCGGGTCCGCGCGGCGAACCGACTGACCAGCAACAAGGGCCAGGGGTACGCGCGCAGCGCGAGCACCGCCGCGGCGACCGCGAGCAGCACCGGCACCGACACGAGCAGCGGGTCGACCTCGCCGAGGGTGAGCCCGCGCCGGCGCAGCAGCACGGCGGCAAGCCCGGCCAGCAGCAGCAGGAAGACCTCGACGGTCAGCCGGCGGGTCGACGGACGCACCCGGACCAGGTCCCGTCGGGCCGCGCCGACGCCCCGCACGGTCAACGTGGCCAGCGGCAGGGCCAGGGTGACCAGCAGGGTCGCCGCGGCGGCGTAGGGCGCGGTCGCATCGGGCGTACCGGGGAACAGGGTGCCCAGCCACCAGCCCAGCGCCGCCGCGACCGGCACCACCAGCAGTGACTCGGCGAAGCTGCGGCGCGCGCCGGCGGTGGCCGCGCCACCCCGGGCGCGGATCAGCGCGAACTCCGAGCGGCGTCGACGGATGGACAGGGCCGCCGCGAGCAGGATGAGCCCGGCGAGGGTGGCCAGGAGTCCCGCGCCGACCACCGCGAGCAGGGTCCGGGCGGAGTTCACCTGGGCGGCGAACGCGCGCAGCGGGATGTCGACCGCCTGGGTCAACGTGAGACCGGGCGGCACGGTGCGCTGCACCTGTTGCAGGCCCTCGATCGTCTGGTCGAGCTGGCGCGCGTCGATCCGGTCCACGCCGAGCCGGTAACGCCACTGTGTCCGGACCAGCCAGCCACTCGCTGCCCCCTTGTCGAGGACCACCGGAGCGACCACGCCGACGGCGATGAGGGGTTCGCCGTCGCCCTCCGGTTCGACGACCTGGAGCACCTGCGGCAGCCCGCCCCAGGCGCCGTCCGCGCGGTCGACGGGTCGGAACAGCCCGACCACCAGCATGGGTGCCGGCTTGATGGTGGCGTCGTCGGGCCGACCGAGGCTCAGCCGGCTACCGACGCGCAGGTTCAGCTTGCGCGCCACGTCCGCGTCGAGGGCCACCTCGATGGGGCGGCCGGTGACGAAGGTTTCGTTCGGCCACGCGCCCTCGACGAGGGTGCTCTCCTCCTGGATGCCGGGCATGGCGCGCAGACCGAGGTTCACCAGCAGGTTGCGGGCCTTGAGATCGGGGCCGACCACCCGGTTGGGGACGGTGTCCACGCTGAACCAGCGGTCGGTGATCGCGGAGCGTACCTGCGGTGGCATCTGATCGACCAGGGTGTCGAACTGCTTGCGGGCTCCGGGCATGACCGGCGCGGCGGCTGTGTCGACCTCCCCCGTGGCGTAGTTGAGATCCCGACGGTCAGCCGACTCGCTGTTGAGCTGCGCCCGCAGGCCCTCTTCGGCGGTCCGGTTGACCAGTCGGGGCACCCCGCTGACCAGCAGCGTGACCACCAGGGTCAGCACCGCCAGAAGCAGGAACTGCCCGCCGTACGCCCGGACCCGGCGGGCGGCCGCGCCGACGCTCATCGTTCTCCCCCGATTCGCAGCTGCACCGCCGCCACCCGCTGACGGATGCCGGTGGCGATGAACGCGCTGAAGGCGAGCGCCGCCAGCAGCAGGCCGACCGCGGTCAGGCCGATGGGCACCCAGGGCAGCGCGAACGCCGCCGGGGGCACCGGCCGGCCGGCGGCCGGGGTGAGGATGACCAGCGGAGCCATGGTGGCCCCGACCGCGGCGCCGAGCAGCAGCCCGACGCCGACGCCGATGCCGGCCAGGAAGGTCTGCTCGGCCAGCAGTGCCCGGGCCAGCAGCCGGGGCGTCGCGCCGAGGGTGTTCAGCACGGCGAACTCACTCAGCCGACGCCGGGCGGTGGCCCACACGTCGACCATGAGGCCGACCAGGGCGAGCAGCACCGTGCCGAGCGCGGCGGCGAGCATCCCGGTGCGGGAACCCCGCCAGTACGGGTCGTCGGCGGCGGCCTCGATCTCGGCCCGCCGGTCGAGGACCGTGACGCCGGTCAGTTCACCGGCGGAGCGGGTGGCGGCCGCCGGGTCGTCGGCGCCGATCCACCACTCGGGTGTGCTCCGGACGGTTCCACCGCGGACCAGCGCCTCGACCGCAGCGGGCAGGTCGAGCAGTACGCCCTCGCCCGAGGTGGTCGGTACCGACTCCAGCTCACCGATCAGCCGGGCCGGCACGGACGCACCGGCGAGGGGCAGGTCGAAGGTGTCGCCGGTGTGCAGGCTCATCGCGTCGCGTACCCCGGGCGTCATCAGGACCGGTACGGGAGCGATCTGCCCGGCGGGCACGATGGCGAACCGGGTGGGCGGTTGGTAGGCGAACTGTCCGCCGGGGATGACGTCCACCGGGAAGCTGGCGTTGACACCCTGCCTGTCGGACTGCGCCGGGTTGGCCGGCTTACCGCCGGCCGTGGTGGTCCAACCCCCGGTCAGCTCGGCGGGCCGCTTGGCGCCGTCCGCGCCGACGAGGGTCAGCCCGTCCACCTGGAGCCGGTACGCGTTCCCGGCCGCCGCCCCGCCGTCGGCCTCGAAGCCGGCCAGCCGCAGTCGCGCGTCCCCCACGTCGGGCAGCCGCACGGTGAACGACGTGGGCCGTCCGTCGCTGGTGGCGTCGACCGCCGGCAGCCGGAAGGCCGACCCGTCGCTGCTGGTGACCAGCAGCGACACGGCGACGTGAATCGTGCGGAAGGCCCCGTCCACGGGGGTGCGAGCCGTACCGGTGATCGCGCGGGTGCCGGCGGGCAGGTCGAGGCCGGCGGGTGCGCCCCGGGCGGCGGTCATCCGCTGGTACTGCGTCGACATCGGCTCGTCGCTGAGCCGGTCGGCGAGCCGGACGACGCCCGGCGCGCCGGCCGCGTCGAAGCCGATCACGGTGACGGGCAGGTCGTTGCGGCCGACCCGCACCTCGTCGCGCCACACCGGCAGCGCCTGGCGTACGCCCGGCAGCGCGGCGAGCTCGCCGGCCCGGGTCACCGGGGCGGCGCCGCCGCGCTCGGTCACCCGCAGGTCCGCGCCGACCGTGTGGCCGGCCTGCTCGACCTGGGAGCGTTCGCCGGTGCTGACCAGGGACCAGGCGAGCGTGCTGCCGCCGACGGCGAGGGCGAGCAGCAGCACCGGTCCGGCGTGGGGACGCCGGCCGGCCTGCCACATGCCCAGCATGGTGGCGGTCCACGGTCGCCGGTCGACGAACCGTTCGGCGAACCGGGTGAGCGGCGGGAGCACCCGCAGTGCCAGCACGGCGCCGGCCAGCACGCCGAGGGTCGGGGCGGCGACCAGGAGCGGGTCCAGGCCGAGTCGGCCGTTCGAGCCGGCGAGCGGTGAGGCGTACCGGCGGAGCTGCACCCAGGCGAGCACGGCAAGCGCGACGAGCACCAGGTCGACGCTCGCGCGCTGGATGCTCGCCGACCGGTTCGGCCGGGACCGGGCGGCCATGTCGGCGACGTACGTGCCGGCGCCCCGCAGTGTCGGGGCGACCATGGCGACCAGGCAGCCGGCCGCCGTCGCGGCGGCCGCGGCCCAGATCAGGGTGGTGCTACCGCCGGCGGTGGAGAGTTCGGCCGCGCCGCCGGGCCGGACGAACCGCAGCGCCTCGGCGGCGATCACCGGCCCGAGCAGGGCGGCCGGCGCCACCACCAGGGTCGCCTCCCGGGCGGCCAGACCGGCGAGTTGGCCGCGGGCGGCGCCCCGGGCGCGCAGCAGCGCGGTCTGCGGACGACGGTCCTCGTGCAGCAGCGCGGCGACCAGCACCAGCGTGTACCCGCCGAGCACCAGGATGAGCAGCAGCGGGGTGGCCAGCGCGGAGCGACCCACCAGGTCGGCCCGGGCGATCCGGTCCAGCAGCCGGTCGATCTTCGTCGCGACCTGCGCCGAGCTGCCCAGTTCGGCGGCCTCGGGCACCGCGTCCGCGGCCGCGCTCGCGGCGGCCCGAACGGCGGGCAGGTCGGCGGTGTCGACACCGCCGAGGTCCGGTTCGGCCAGCCAGGACGCCGTCACCGAGCCCGGAAAGAGGGTCGTGAAGTCGGCCGGGTCCAGCGCGAACGGTCCGTACGAGGTCGCCGAGCCGACGCTGCCCGTACCCACACCGGGTGCCAGCAGCCAGTACGCCTCACCCGGGTCACGGGGACGCCAGGTGCCCGCGAGCACCAGGGTGCTGGCCTTCTCGGTGGCACGGTCCCGCAGCGGGATCCGTTCGCCGACGGTCAGGCCGAGTGTCGTGGCGACCCGCTCCGGCAGGCTCACCTGGGCCGGCGTCGCGCCGGGGCGGGGCCACGCTCCGTTCGTCAGTTCGGCGTGCGTGGTGAGGCCGTCGAGGCTGGCCAGGTTGGCGAAGATCGGATCGTCGCCGCTGCGCGGCACCGAGCCGAGATCGCCGGTCAGTTCCCGGCCGGTGCCGTACCGCGCGGCGGAGACGGCGACCGGAACCCCGGCGAGCCCGTCGGCGAACTGTGCCCGCGCCGCCCCGTCGCGCTTGGCGAACTCGGCGGCGTCGCGGCCACCGGAGCCGGTGATCAACAGGCCGCGTTCCTCGACCGGTGACGCGGCGACCAACGCGCGCTGTCCGGCGTCCACCGCGCGTCGGTTGTAGTCCGACAGGCCGGTGACCAACGCAACGGCGACCAAGGCGGCGAGCACCGCGGCAACCAGCAGTCCCCGCGCCTCGCGGGCCCGCCTCCACACCAGCTTCATCCGACGCCTCCCCTGGCCCTGGCGGGCCGACGACCTTCAAGACAGGTCACCTACGGGGAAAGGTTCGCGCCCGTTACATGATCGTTATTACCAGGATGGTCGGAAGCCGGTCACCTGCCGCGTCGGGCGGCCCGTACGGCGAAGGCGATCGCGCCCACGACGAGCAGTGCGCCGATGAGCTGGAGGCCCGGCGAGTCGTCGGCCCCTCCGTACACGACGGCGGCGACGCCGAGGGCGACGGCCGCGATGGCGACGACGTACCTCACGGGGTCTCCTCCTCGATCCATTCGAGCAGGTCGCCGGGCTGGCATTCGAGCACCCGGCACATCGCTTCGAGGGTGCTGAAGCGGACGGCCTTGGCCCGGCCGTTCTTGAGCACCGCCACGTTCGCCGGGGTGAGCCCGACGCGCTCGGCGAACTCGCCGACGCTCATCTTGCGCTTGGCCAGCTCGACGTCGATCCGGACGACGATGGGCATCAGATCACCGCTTCCATGTCGGTCCGCAGCGTGGTGGCCTGCCGCAGCAGGGCGCGCATGACCACCATGAGCAGCCCCAGCACGGTGACGCCCACCGTCAGCAGGAACAGCAGGAGCGGCAGCCCGGGGTCGTTCGCGTTGAACCCCACGTAGAGGAAGACGCCCACCAGCACCACCCACGCGGCGGCGATGGCCCAGACGATGGCGTCCACCCACTTCAGCGACGCTTCGGTGAAGATGCGGTCGTTCTTGACCAGGCTGAGGAGCTGCCACGTCGCGACGATCACCACCTGGACGCAGAGCACCCAGAAGATCGTCACGATCGTCGCCGGCCACCGGAGGTACGCGTCCTCCGGCGACTCCTGCGCCATGTGCGCGAACTGCCCTGGCAGCGAGAGGGTCTGGAAGAGGACCAGGACCCCGAACAGCACCACGAGGAACACTCGGAGAGCGGACACCGCTCGACGTTCAACAAACATACATCGAGTTTCGCTCGTTACCTATCGAAAGTCAATCGGTACGGCGATCCTCGTGTGGCGGTGGCGTGCGGCGGTGGCGTGCGGATCACCTCGGCGTCAGGAGACAGAACTCGTTGCCCTCCGGATCGGCGAAGACCTTCCACGGGATGCTGCTGTCGCCGAGGTCGATGTCGGTGGCGCCGAGAGCGCGCAGTCGCGCCGCCTCGGCCTCGAGGTCGTCATCCGGGTACGGGCGCAGGTCGAGGTGGACACGGTTCCACCCGGTCTTCACGTCGGGCGTGCGCAGGAACTGTAGATACGGACCCACGCCCCGGGACGACCGCAGGACCGCGCTGTCGTCGGTCACCCGGTGCACGGTCCAGTCCATCGCCTCGCCCCAGAAACGGGCCATGGCCCTCGGGTCCGCGCAGTCCACCACCACCGAGGCGATCGGGCCGGTGTCCTGGTCCGGGTCGTGCCAGTCCAGCACGCAGAACTCGTTGCCGTCCGGGTCGGCCAGGACGGTCCACGACACGTCCCCCTGGCCCACGTCGACGGGCGTCGCGCCGAGGTCCCGAAGGCGCGCGACGACCTCGGCCTTGTGCGCCGTCGAGGTGGTGGCCAGGTCGAGGTGCACGCCATTCTTGCCCGTCTTGGGCTCGTCGGTCACGACGATGTCGATGCAGACGGCGACGGGATCGGGATAGCTGAAGCCCTTCGGTTCGAGGTTGACCACGCCGGGCCCCTCCCTGGACATCTCCCAGTCGAGCACCTCGGCCCAGAACGCGCCGAGCGCCGCCTCGTCCCGAGCCTTCATGTTGATCTGCACCAGCCGCGTCGCCATGGCGGCGATGCTACCGATCTTGGCGCCCTGCGCCGCTCCATTTCGGCCGGTCGACGGGTCAGGTGCCGGAGACCCGACCCGGGTTGTTCATCTGGCGACGGAACGCGAGGTACGCGGTCAGGTTCGCCAGCAGCATCACGATCCCGATCGCCGAGGCCAGCAGCCCCACGTCGAGGCTCGGCAGCGCCACGAAGGTCAGCGCGGCGAGCACGATGGCGAAGATGTTGAGGAAGGTGAAGGCCAGGACCAGTTCGTTGAGCAGGCGGGACCGCCGGTCCTGGAGGCGGCCGACCAGTTGCTGGTGCAGCGTCCGGACGAAGTCGAGCCGCTCGTCCAGCGTGCTGAGCACCAGCTGGAATTTCCACTGCTGTTCCAGCGCGTTCCACACGGTGCCGCCGGCGGCGTCGAGGTGCGCCTCCACGGACGAGTAGCCGAGCCGGAACAGGCGGATGCGGTGGTAGCCACCGAGAATGCGCTTGGCCTGGTCTTCGAGAGCAGTCATCGACAGGCCGCCGCGCCCGGGATCGATCTGGGACAGCTCCGCCGAGAGCACCGCGTCGTAGCGCAGCGCCGCAGCCCAGCAGACGTGGTGCACCCCGGTCAGCCGCGCCAACAGCAGGGCTGGGCGCGACCCGAAATCACTGACCACGGCCGTGGTGTGCGAGCCGACCCGCAACACGCCATCGGAGATGCCGTCGGGCGTGCAGTCCACACCGTCCGGGGTGAACCGCTCGGCGATGGCGCGTCGGCGCGCCGGATCGCAGTCCGGGTCCACCCGTACGGCGAAGGTGGTGTTGGCCCAGAGGACGAACACCTCGTCCGCGCCGTCCGACGCCGGTAGGACAGCACGCAGGAGCCGCGTCGCCGCGGGCACCATCCGCTGCACCGGCGGGGCGACCTCGGCAACCACGTCGCCGGCGTCACTGACGATGCCGTCCGGCAGTTCGTACGTGACGCACAGCAGTCCACAGTCGACGTTCCAGAGGCTGATCCGGGCGGAGAGCACCTGCCACGCACCGGATTCCGTGGTGGGCACCAGCGCGGGATCGATTTCCTGCCCGTCGGCCCGCAGGATCTCCGCGCCACCGCTGATCTCCTGGGTCGGCCGTGGCATGCTGCCGAGCAGTTCGTCGAGGAGTCGTTGACCGTAGGGCTGCAACGCCAGATCGTCGAGGCCGTCGGTGACGCGCCAACCCGCAGACACGGCACCCTCGGCCCCGGTCGGCACGGAAAGCTGACACGGGAAGTAGGCGAGCACCCGTACCGACCTGACGTCCTCGAGCATCAGCCACCTCTCCCCCGACCAGACCTCGCAGGGTATCGACAATGTCAACTGTCCCTACGTCCGCCGGTGGAACTGGTTGCGGCGCGGAAGCTGGTCGGGGTCGAGCCAGGCCGGCGGCACGAACTCGGGGTGGCCGTCGTCGCCCAGTCGCACGAGCCAGTCGCTCTGATGAACGTGCCGATGATGGTGACCGCAGAGCAGGACGGCGTTGTCGAGGCTGGTCGCGCCGCCGTCGGCCCAGTGCCGGATGTGGTGGGCGGCGCACCAGCGCGGCGGCCGGTCGCAGCCCGGGAAGACGCAGCCCCGGTCGCGCAGCACGAGCGCCCGGCGCAGTGGCCCAGTGACGAGGCGGCGTTGCCGGCCGACGTCGAGGACCTGACCGGTGCCGCCGAGCACGGCCGGCAGAACGGCGGCGTCGCAGGCGACCCGACGCACGGCTTCGGGGGTCAGCCGCAGGCCGACGTCGAGCGCGCCCGCGCCCAACTGCCGGGTCAGACCGTCGTAGCTGGTGGTCACGACGAGCTGCGCGGGGTCGCCACCGGTCTCCGGCAGGTCGCCGGTGCGCAGCGCGAGCCGGCACACGTCCGCGAGGGCGTCGTGGCGGCGCTGCCCGGCGCAGCGGGTGTCGTCCGGCCCGGAGGGCGCGCTCAGCGGGTCGATGACGGCGCGCAGCAGCGTGGCGGTCTCGGCGTCGAGGATGCCGCTGAGCCGGAGCCGCCCGCCGGTCTGCGCGGAGACGGTGACGTGCCGGTCGCGGGCTTCCCGGGCGGCCTCGGCGGCCAGGGCTGCCGCGTCGGCGGCGTCGGCGAGATCGGGGGCGACGTGGTCGAGGATGCGGGTGCCCATCCGCCGCAGCAGCGTCGGGTCGAACTGCCCGGCCCACTCGACGAGCACGCCGACCGCCTTGTCGGCCACCTCCGTACCCGCCACGGCCGACACCGTGGCAACCGTGTCGGCGATGACCCGGGCCTGCTCCACGCTGACCGTGCCGCCCGCCAACGCCTCGCGCACACCTGTTGGCGCGACGTCGACCGAGGCCGCGAGGGCGACCAGCCGGCGCGCGGCCGAGACGTCGAGTCGCAGCCGCTCGCGCAGCCACACCGCCGTCGAGGACGCGCCCTGCGCCACCGCGACGCCGCGCCCGTCCAGCTCGCGTACCAGCGCCAACTGCGTCGCTGCCAGGCGCTGCGCCAGCCGGTGGCTGGCGTCGAGCGCCGCGATCAGGTCGTGGTCGGCGAGGGCCCAAACGGCGGTATCGGCGCACGCCGCCACCGCCCGGTCCGCCCGCGCCAACTCATCGATCACAGACAAATTCTAGAACAGGTGTACGACAGGAATCGGCCGCGCCGGAGCGCTGAACCGAGGCAATCAATCCTCGGCCAACTCCGGGCGGTGCTCCCGAATCCAGGCCCTCACGTCCGACTTGCGCCAGACCTTGCCCTGCACGAGATCAGCCACCGGCTCGGGGAAGTTTCGGTGGCTGGTGATCACGTAGACGCGCTGCTTGCTGATGCCACCAAGCATCGCGCGAATCTCCGCAGCGCCCACCAGATCCATATGGCGGACGGTAAACAGTTGACCTGACTCCTTGACCCGGGTCAACTTACCGGTCACCGTAAAGGGCATGACTACGTCGAGTGGTTCGCCAGCCCAGCACCACCAGCGGAGGGCGATCCGCCCGCACACTCCGATGCGCCCGCTGTGGCTGTGTCGCGTCTGTGCGGCGGCCTGGCCGTGCCCGCCGGCCCGGTTGCTGCTGACCATGCAGTACCGGCGGGATCGGGTGGGGTTGTCGGTCTACCTGGCGAGCCAGCTGTTCGAGGCGACGGCAGACCTGCTGAAGCTGAACCCGGACGCGGTACCGGACCCCCGGGAGCTGTTCGACAGGTTCGTGGCGTGGACGGCCCGGCCGCCCTCGGGCGAACGGAGCTAGGGGGTGCGCTTGGCGCGGCTGGGCTGCACGCGCTTGGGTTCGCCGGGCATCTTGGGGTGGTCCGGCGGGTACGGCAGGTCGCCCTGGCCGGCGGCGGCGTCGCGGTCGGCCCATTCCAGCAGGGGCGTGATGTCCCACGGGGTGTCGTCGATGCCGGCGTGCGGGTCACCGCCATCGGCGAGCCGGGCCGGCACGGTACGCAGGTCGAAGTCGTCCGGGTCGACGTCGGGCAGCTCGTCCCAGGCGACCGGGGTGGAGACGGTGGCCCGGGCGTTGGCGCGCAGCGAGTACGCGCAGGCGATCGTCCGGTCGCGGGCCATCTGGTTGTAGTCGACGAAGACCCGGCTGCCGCGCTCCTCCTTCCACCAGGCGGTGGTCACCAGGTCCGGGGTGCGACGCTCGACCTCCCGGGCCAGGGCGATGGTGGCGCGGCGCACCTCGGTGAACGTCCAGCGGGGTTGGATGCGCAGGTAGACGTGCACGCCGCGACCACCGGAGGTCTTCGGCCAGCCGGTCGCGCCCAGCTCGGCCAGGACCGCGCGCACCTCGGCGGCGGCCCGGGCCGCGTCGGCGAAGTCGGTGCCGGGCTGCGGGTCGAGGTCGATGCGCAGCTCGTCGGGGCGGTCGGTGTCGGCGGCGCGTACCGGCCACGGGTGGAACACGATCGTGCCCATCTGGGCCGCCCAGGCCACGTGCGCCAGGTCGGTCGGGCACAACTCGGCCGCGCCGCGACCGCTCGGGAAGGTGATGTCGGCGGTGGTGATCCAGGGCGGCACGCCCCGGGTGGGCACCCGCTTCTGGAAGAACGCCTCACCCTCGACGCCCTCGGGGAAGCGTTGCAGCGTGGTGGGCCGGTCCCGCAGGGCGCGCATGATCCCGTCGCCGACGGCCAGGTAGTAGTGGAAGACGTCGGCCTTGGTGAAGCCCCGCTCCGGGAAGATCACCCGGTCCGGGCTGCTGAGTCGTACGGTGTGCCCGGCCACCTCGACCTCGGCGACTGCCTTGGTGCCACCCATCCCGCGACCTTATGCCACGCCCCCGACGTTCGACGTACCGTTGACGGGTGAGTCTTGACGACAACAACCTGCCCACCACCGAGGACGAGTGGCGCGTCCGCCTGACCCCGGAGGAGTTCCACGTCCTGCGGGAGCACGGCACCGAGCGCCCGTGGACCGGCGAGTACGTGGACACCAAGACGCCGGGCGTCTACCACTGCCGGGCCTGCGGCCTGGAACTCTTCTCCAGCGACACGAAGTTCGACTCGCACTGCGGGTGGCCGAGCTTCGACGACGCCATCCCGGGTCGGGTCAAGGAGATCGAGGACCGCAGCCTCGGCATGGCCCGCACCGAGATCCGCTGTGCCCGCTGCGACAGCCACCTCGGGCATGTGTTCCACGGCGAGGGTTTCACGCCGAAGGACACCCGGCACTGCGTCAACTCGATCTCGGTGCGCCTGGAACCCCGCTGACCTGATCGTCGTACCCGCTGAGTAGCTGGACCTCGGCGGACCGGGACTTGTCGATCCGCCGGGCCAGGTCGCGGACCCGCTCGTCGCGGCCGACGCCGACCTGGGCCCGGGCCAGGTCGGCCGCGGCCCGCTGGTGGTCGGCGAGTACCTCGCGCAGCACCCGGTCGACGTCGGCGTCCGACGCGGCCCGCAGCCGGTCGAGCGCGGCGTCGTCGCCGTGCCCGGCGTGGTCGTGACCCGCGGCGGCGCTGGCGCCCGGCCCGCTCGTCGGCAGCCAGCCGCGCATCGCCGACAACTCGTCCGCCTCGGTCACCTCGATGGCGGCGGCCAGGGTGCGCAGCGCGTCGTCGCGCAGCCGGTCCCGGGCGAGCCGGACGATCTGCAGGGTGCGTTCGCTGTGCCCGACCATCGTGCTCAGGAACACCACGTCGATGCCGCTGAGGTCGGCGGCTGCCGGCGCGGAGTCGGCCACCACCGGGGACGCGGGGGTCGGTGGGCGCGGGGACGGCCCGGCGCAGCCGGCGGCGAGCAGCGACGCGGCGACCAGCCACGCCAGGTGGGTTGCGCGGGGCATGCCGGGCTCCGATCGGGTGGGGGCGGCGACACGGGTGCGGCCGGGGCCGCACCCGTGCGGTCAGACCTGCTGCCAGAGCGCCGGTACGTTCGGCGGCTCCCAGCCGGCGATCGCCGTGTGGGCCTGCCGGCAGCGGTAGGTCGCCCCGCCGTAGGTGACCTGGTCACCGACCTGGTACGCCCGGCCGGCCGTCCAGCTGCCACCCGCCGGGGGTGGGGTGGTCGGCGCGGCGGTCGGGCTGGTGGTCGGTCGGGGCGTGGGTGAGGTGGTCGGCGCGGGGGTGGGCGTCGACCCGCCGCCGCCGATCTGCACGTCGATGCAGGAGTAGAAGGCGTTCGCGGTGTCGGAGATGTTCCACACGGCGAGGATCTTCTGCCGTCCGGAGAAGCCACCCAGGTTGACGGTGTGCGAGACCGTCGCGCCGGGCTGCTGCCCGTTGCCGTTGACCACGCCGACGCGGGTGTTGCCGATCCAGTACTCCCAGTTGCTGGTGGCGTGCCGGGCGGTGTTCACCCAGGTGAAGGTCAGCGAGCTGCCGACCGACGTGGCCGGCCAGCCCCGGCTGTCGTCGTTGAGGACGGCGAACTGGGTGATGCCGGCGTTGCAGCTCTTGAGGCCCTTGGGACCTTCCACGCTCTGCGGCTCGTACTTGATCTGCCCGCAGTCGGGGACCTTGTTCTGCGCGCAGAGCGCCTGCCGGCTCGGCGGGGCGGAGACGTAGCCGTGCGCCTGGGCGGGCGCGGCGACGGTGAGGGTGGCGGCGACAGCGCCCGCCGCCACCAGCGGGACGGTGATTCTTCGACGCATGGGGGCAGCTCCTTCTGCAGGTGCGGTGAGGTGCCCCTAAGGTAATTTAAACTTTATTAACAGTAAAGAGCGCCATCGATAAATACATCGATGGTGACGACTTGACCTCTCAGAGTCGCAGCAGGCTGCCGCTGCCGTCGACCTCGTCCGCCGTCTCGTCGTCCAGCCAGACGCCACCGGTGGCGAGGTAGCGGAAGCGGTACTCCCCCGGACCGAGCCGCACGGTCACCGTCCGGGTGCCGTCGCGGCGGGCCACCAACTCGTGCCGACCGGGCTCCCAGTCGTTGAACGAACCCACGACGCTCACCGGACCGGGCGGCGCGTCCGGCGGGAGGCAGAAGGTCACCCGGGTCTGGCTGCCGAAGAGCTTGTTACGTTTGATCATGGCGATCCTCCGGGGGTCACGGCGGTTCACCTGGCCTAACGCCCGACACGCCGACGCCGACACGCCGCACAGCCCGGCCGACTGGCGGTAATTCGCCCGTCGCCGCCCGGCCCTGGGGCACTCTGGGGGCACATGTCCTGATACGGGGGGTTCCTATGGCAACCTGCGAGGTCTGCGGCAACGACTACTGGATGGCGTTCGAGGTCCACACGGTCAGCGGCGACGTGCACACCTTCGACTCCTTCGAGTGCGCGATCCACCGCATGGCACCCATCTGCGAACACTGCCAGATCAAGATCGTCGGACACGGCGTCGAGGTCAACGGCCGGTTCTTCTGCTGTGGGCACTGCGCCCGCGCGGTCGAGGGCGCCGAGGGCGCCGAGATCCGCGACGCCGTCGGCGCACGCCCGGCCTGACCGCGTCCGCCCGACCGTGGGCCGACCGGACCGCCACCCTGCGGTACGGTCGTCGCCATGCGGCCATTCCTGGGCGTCCTGCCCCCGCCGCGCTCCTGAGCGGAGCGCGCCTCTCGCCGACCGGGTGACCTGACCCCGCTCGGCCACTTGTCGTACGCGCTCCGTCGACGTCGTCCCCGTCAACGGCTCACCCTTCGGAGCGCTTCCGTGTCCACCACCCGTACCGCGGCGTCGGCCGCCTCGTCCGCCCGCAGCGGCACCCGCCGCGGCCTGATCCAGATCACCGTCACCGGAGTGCTGTGGGGCACCACCGGCGTGGCGGTGCAACTGCTGCGCGAGGACACCGGGCTCAGCCCGGTGAGCATCGGCTTCCACCGCCTCGCCATCGCCGCGCTCGTGCTGCTGGCGTGCGCCGCCGGCCGGCTCCGCGCGATCGCGGCCACCCTGCGCGCCGCACCCGTACCGCTGCTGCTCACCGGCGTCGGTCTCGGCCTGTACCAGGCGCTCTACTTCGCCGCCGTGGCCTGGGCCGGGGTCAGCGTGGCCACCATCGTCAGCCTGGGCCTGGCCCCGGTGCTTGCCGCGGCCTGGGAGTCGGTGCACGCCCGTCGGCTCCCCGGCCCGCTGCGACTCGGCACGCTCGTCGCGGCTGTGGCCGGCCTCGTCCTGATCACCGCCGCCACCGAGCAGCCCGGCGCGGCGGCCCCCGCCCCGCTGCTCGGCCTGCTCGCGGCGGCCGGCTCCGGCCTCGGGTACGCGGTGACCACCCTGATCAGCCGCCAGGTGTCGCAGCACACCGCGCCGATGGCACTCACCACCATCTCCACCGTGGTCGGTGCGCTGACCCTGGCGCCGATGGCCCTGGTCGCCGGGGTCGGCGTGCCGGTACGCCTCGACACCGTGGCGCTGCTGCTGCACCTCGGCGTGGTCACCACCGCCGTGGCGTACGCGTTGTTCTACGCCGGGCTGCGCACCACCCCGGGCAGCGTCGCGGCCGTGCTGACCCTGCTCGAACCGCTGACGGCGGCGGCGCTGGCCGTGGCGCTGCTGCACGAACCGCTCCCTGTGCCGGTGCTCGTCGGCGGAGTCCTGCTGCTCACCGCCGTGGCCGCCACCTACCTCGCACCCGAGCGGGCGCACACCAGGTGAACCAGCCCGACCTAGGATCGGTGCGTGCCCCAGCAGACCACCGAGATCCGGACCGCCCTCTTCGCCGACCTGGACGCCCGCACCCTCCACGACCTGCTCAAGCTGCGCATCGACGTGTTCGTGGTGGAGCAGAACTGCCCGTACCCGGAACTCGACGGGCGGGACGTCGAGCCGGGCACCCGGCACGTCTGGCTGACCGACGGCGACGCGCCCCTGGCGTACCTGCGGATCCTCGCCGACCCGGACGGCGTCGCCCGGATCGGCCGGGTGGTGGTGGCCCCGGCGGCCCGGGGTGGCGGGCACGCCGGCCGGCTGATGGCGGCGGCGCTGGATGTCATCGGCGACCGGCCCAGCGTGCTGGAGGCCCAGTCGCACCTGGTCGCGTTCTACGCCCGACACGGCTTCACGGTCAGCGGCCCGGAGTACGTCGAGGACGGCATCCCGCACACCCCGATGCGCCGCGACGCGCGACCGGCCGCCATTGACGTCTGACGATCAACCTGGCATCGTGCCGGATAGAGCTATCGCGGGAGCCAGCGAGTAGGCACGGGAGCGGGCAACTCCCGGGAGTCCGGGTGTCGTCGTCCGACCTCATCCCCCCGGGGGCTCCATGTCCACAATCGCCCGAACACCACGCGTGCTCCGGCCGCTCGCCGTCGCGGCAGCCGCCACGCTCCTGTTGACCACGGCGCTGAGCGTCTCGCTGGTCCCATCCGCCTCCGCGCACGGCTCGGTCGTCGACCCACCCTCGCGTAGCTACAGCTGCTGGCAGCGCTGGGGCGGTGACTTCCAGAACCCGCGCATGGCCACCGAGGACCCGATGTGCTGGCAGGCATGGCAGGCCGACCCGCAGGCCATGTGGAACTGGAACGGCCTGTTCCGGGAGGGCGTGGCCGGCAACCACCAGGGCGCCATCCCCAACGGTCAACTGTGCAGCGGCGGGCGGACCCAGAACGGCCGTTACAACGCCATGGACACGGTCGGCGCCTGGAAGACCACCTCGGTGGCGAACAACTTCCGGCTGCGCTTCTTCGACCAGGCCAGCCACGGCGCCGACTACATCCGGGTGTACGTGACGAAGCAGGGCTTCAACTCGACCACCCAGCCGCTGGGCTGGAGCGACCTCGAGTTGGCCGGCCAGATCGGCAACACCCCGGCGTCGCAGTGGACCAGGGAGGCCGATGGCGTCTCCATCCAGATCCCGGTCAGCGCGACGGGACGGACCGGACGGCACATCGTCTACACCATCTGGCAGGCAAGCCACCTGGACCAGTCGTACTACCTGTGCAGTGACGTGGACTTCGGTGGCGGCTCGACCCCGCCGCCGCCCACCACCCCGCCGCCGACGACGCCGCCGCCCACCACTCCCCCGCCCACGACCCCGCCGCCCACCACCCCGCCCCCGACGACTCCCCCGCCGAGCACCCCGCCGCCGGCCGGCGCCTGCACGGCGACGTACCAGGTCACGGGCCAGTGGACCGGAGGCTTCCAGGCCGAGGTGAAGGTCACCGCCGGTGGCTCACCCACCAAGGGCTGGTCGGTGAGCTGGAACTACAACAACGGCCAGCAGGTCGCCTCGGTGTGGAGCGCCACCGTCACCACCAACGGCACCCTGGTCACCGCGCGCAACGTCAACTACAACGGCACGCTCGCCGCCGGGCAGAGCACGACATTCGGTCTGCTCGGCTCGGGGAACGCCAGCGGCCAGGTTCCGCTGGTCTCCTGCACGGCGACCAGTTGACCTCCGGCCGGTGCCGCACCCGGGCGGGGGCGCGGCACCGGCCGGCAGGAATGCGGTGGTGCCCGGGCGATCCGTCCGGGCACCATCTCCGCATGATCGACATCTTGGTGCTCATCCCCGACGACTGGCCCATCTGGCGGGAGCTGCGGCTGGCCGCCCTCGCCGAGGCACCGGAAGCGTTCGGCTCACGGCTCGCCGACTGGCAGGGCGACGGCGATCGCGAGCAGCGCTGGCGCGACCGGTTGAGCATCCCCGACTCCCTCAACCTGGTGGCCGTACTGGCCGGGCGTGCGGTCGGGATGTCGAGCGGCGTACCCACGTCGGACCCGCTGACGCGGGAGCTGATCTCGATGTGGGTGCACCCCGACGCTCGCGGCAGCGGTGTCGGCGACCGCCTGGTGAACGAGGTGGCGCACTGGGCTCAGCAGCGCGGCGCCGAGCGGTTACGGCTCTCCGTCAGGGTGGACAACGCGCGCGCCAAGTCCCTCTACCACCGCACCGGCTTCCGCTTGACCGACGAGCCGGGTGACCTGATGCCTGACGGCGTACGCCGAGAACAAATCATGCTCCGCCCCCTCCCCGTCACCCCGTCGCACTGAGCGAAAAGCCCTCCGCCGCCCTCGTCGCGTCGTCACCCCCGTGCCGCGCCGTCGCCCCCGTGCCGCGCCGTCGCCCCTGCACCGCCTCGTCGATCAAGGAGTTGTGGTCGTCGACAAAGCACCCAGGAGCCGACAAACCAGGCACCACAACTCCATGATCGACGGGGTCGGGCAGCCCCGTGCGGCGATCTTGCACTTTCGGTTGCCAAATCGCGGCTTATGTCCCTGTTCGTCGCGACAGAAAGTGCAAGATCGCGGGGACAGAGGGGCGGGGGCGCGGGGGCGCGGGGGCGGGGGCGCGGGGGCGCGGGGTGGGTCAGACCAGGCAGTTGACGATCTCGGCTACCGAGCGGCGGCGGCCCGTGTAGAACGGGACCTCCTCGCGGACGTGGCGGCGGGCCCCGGAGGCGCGCAGGTCCCGCATCAGGTCGACGATCCGGTGCAGCTCGTCGGCCTCGAACGCGAGCATCCACTCGTAGTCGCCCAGCGCGAACGAGGCGACCGTGTTGGCGCGTACGTCCGGGTAGCCGCGCGCCATCTTGCCGTGCTCGGCCAGCAGCTCACGCCGCTCGGCGTCGGGCAGCAGGTACCACTCGTACGAGCGCACGAACGGGTAGACGCACAGGTAGGGGCGGGCCTCCTCGCCGGCCAGGAACGCCGGGATGTGGCTCTTGTTGAACTCCGCCGGCCGGTGCAGCGCCATCTGCGACCACACCGGGGTCAGCGCCCGGCCCAGCGTCGTACGCCGGAACCGCAGGTAGGCGTCCTGGAGGGCGTCGCTCGACGCCGAGTGCCACCAGATCATCACGTCCGCGTCGGCGCGCAGGCCGGCCACGTCGTACACGCCCCGGATCACCACGTCCTTGCCGGCCAGCTCGTCGAAGAGGGACTCGACCTCACCGGTGACGTTGTCCCGCAGCGACGGCAGCGGGCCGCTGGCCCGGAACACCGACCACATGGTGTAGCGGATGCTGTCGTTCAGCTCCCGCAGCCGGGCCGCGTTGGTCTGCTCGGTCATCTCGCCGATCCTCCCAGTGCTGTGATGATCTCGTCGGCCGCCGTCTCGCCGGAGCGGACGCAGACCGGTATGCCGACACCGTCGTAGCCGGCGCCGGCCAGGACCAGGGTGGGGTGCGCGGCCCGCAGCGCCGTCCGCGCGGCGGCGACCCGGTCGGCGTGCCCCGGGGTGTACTGCGGCAGCGCGCCGCCCCACCGCTGCACGTGCCCGTCCACCGGTGCGGGCAGGGTGGCCCCGAGCACCGCCGACAGTTCCCGGTGCACGGTGGCGGCCAGGTCGACGTCCGGGCGCTGGAGTTGCGCCTCCTCGCCGTACCGGCCCACCGAGGCGCGCACCAGCGCCAGCCCGTCCGGCCGCCGCAGGTGCCCCCACTTCGTGGTGAAGAAGGTCGCCGCCTTGACCAGCAGCCCCTCGGTGCTGGGCACCAGGAAGCCGGACAGCTCGGGCAGCGGCGGCTGCGGCAGCGCCAGGGTGACAAGCGCGACGCTCGCGTAGTCCAGCTCGCCGACGGCCGCGGCGGCCTCCGGGGCCGGGCCGGCGAGCAGCCGGGCCGCCGGCCGCGCCGGCACCGCCAGCACCACCGCGTCCACGTCGACGCTCTGCGGATCACGGGTCGGGCCGACGGTGAGCCGCCAGCCGCTCTCGGTCCGGGTCACCTCGCGCACGGCGGCGTCCCGCCGGATCGTCGCCCCGCTGGCCGTCACCGCCGCCTCGACGAGGGTGCCCAGGCCACCGGCCAGGGTGCCGAAGACCGGCGCACCGGGCGCGCGCGGGGCGGCGGCCTGCGCGGCCCGGACCGCGCCGACCAGGGTGTGCTCCACCCGCGCCGCGCGGGCCAGCGCCGGCATCGTGGTCACCAGGGACAGGTCGTCGGCGCGGCCCGCGTACACGCCACCGAGCATCGGGTCGACCAGCCGGTCGACCACCTCGTCCCCGAAGCGGCTACGAACCAGGGCGCCCACCGAGACGTCCGCGTCGGGCCCGACCAGCGGCCGGCCGCCGTCGGTGTCGGCGTCCGCCGCCGGCCGCGCGACCGTCGCCACCCGATCCAGATCCCCGGGTACGCCGACAAGCGTCCCGCCCGGGATGGGGCGCAGCCCGCCGTCGACGACCAACGCGGCCTGCCCGACGGTGGGGTGGACGATCCGCTCGGCCAACCCGAGCCGGCGGGCCAGCGTCACCGCCGCGCTCTCGGCGCCGGTCGGGTCGCGCATCAGGAACGACTCGGCGCCGAACTCCACCGGTCCACCGGCCAGCGAACCGGTGCGCAGCTTCCCGCCCAGCGCGCCGGACTGCTCGTACACCGTGATCTCGGTGCCCTCGGGCGCGTGGTCGCGCAAGCGGACCGCGGCGGCCAACCCGGCGATCCCGCCGCCGACCACCGCCACCCGCCAGGGCTGCCGCATCGGCATGTCAGCCCTGGTCGGCCCGGCGGCTGGACACCTCGTGCACCAGCGCGACCACCCGGGTCAGCACGTCCGGGTCGGTCTCCGGCAGCACACCGTGGCCGAGGTTGAACACGTGCCCGGGGGCGGCCCGGCCCTGCTCGACGATGCGACGCACCTCGGCCTCGACGACCGGCCACGGCGCGAGCAGCACGGCCGGGTCCAGGTTGCCCTGCACCGCCTTGTCCGGGCCGATCCGGTGCGTGGCCACGTCCAGGGGCGTACGCCAGTCGACGCCGACCACGTCCGCGCCGGCCTCGCCCATCGCGCCCAGCAGCTCGGCGGTGCCCACCCCGAAGTGGATGCGCGGCACACCCGCGTCGGCCAACCCGCTGAGCACCTGCGTCGAGTGCGGCAGGACGTAGCGGCGGTAGTCGGCCTCGGAGAGCGCGCCGGCCCACGAGTCGAAGAGCTGCACGGCGGAGACGCCCGCGTCGATCTGTACCCGCAGGAAGGCCAGGGTCACCTCGGCCAGCCGGGCGCAGAGCGCGTGCCACAGCTCGGGGTCGCCGTACATCAGGGCCTTGGTCTTGGCGTGCGTCCGCGACGGGCCGCCCTCGACGAGGTAGCTCGCGAGGGTGAACGGCGCGCCGGCGAAGCCGATCAGCGGGGTGTCGCCCAGCTCGACCACGAGCTGCCGGACGGCCTCGTCCACGTACGGGACGTCGTCGCGGGTGAGCGGGCGGATCCGCTCGACGTCGGCGGCGGTCCGGATCGGCTCGGCGACCACCGGGCCGGTGCCCGGCACGATGTCCAGGTCGATCCCGGCCGCGGCGACGGGCACCACGATGTCGCTGAACAGGATGGCCGCGTCCACCCCGTGCCGGCGTACCGGCTGGAGGGTGATCTCGGTGACCAGTTCCGGGCGGCGGCAGGACTCCAGCATCGGCACGTTGGCCCGGATCTCCCGGTACTCCGGGAGCGAGCGACCGGCCTGGCGCATGAACCAGACCGGGGTGTGCGGTACGGGCCGACGCCGGCACGCCCGGACGAAGGGCGAGTCGGCCGGGCCGCCGGGGCGCGGGTGTCCGTCTCGGGCGGCAGTGCCCGTGGTATCCGTGGTCATCGCCGCAATCGTGCCACGCCGCCCGGCCGCGACCGGGTGGGGGTGAGAGGAAGGGCACGTTCGCCACACCGATGCCCCTCGGCGAGTGTCGGCGCGCCGTCGAAGCGGGCGACCCCACGGCGGCATAGGCTGCCGACATGGCCCCCCCGATCGCGCTCCCGGAGACCTTCGCCCGCGCGGTCGCCGGGCTGCGGTCGCCGGCGCCCCGGCCGGAGATCACCCTCGAGGAGGTCGGCGCGCCGCAACGGCTCGCGCCGTACACGTTCGCGCTCTCCGCGACGGTGCTGCGCGACGGCGACGAGGTGGCCACCGGCCGGCTGATCCTGCTGCACGACCCGGCCGGGCACGAGGCGTGGCAGGGCACCCTGCGGTTGGTCACCTACGTGACGGCCGAGTTGGAGGTCGACCTCGCCGCCGACCCGCTGCTGCCCGGGGTCGGCTGGACCTGGCTGACCGACGCCCTGGACACCCAGGACGCCCGGCACCGTGCGATCGGCGGGACGGTCACCCAGACCATGTCGACCCGGTTCGGTGACCTGGCCGGCCCACCCACGGCCGGCGACATCGAGATCCGCGCCTCCTGGACGCCCCTCGACGACAACCTCGCCCCGCACCTGCTCGGGTGGTGTGCCCTGCTCGCCTCGACGGCCGGACTGCCCCCACCCGGGGTCACCGCGCTCGCTGATCGCCGCCCGGCCGCCACCGCGTGAGAGCTGCGGTGGCGGCGGGCGGCGCGGCGGATCAGAGGTAGTTCTCGGCCTCGTCGCAGACCTTGTCGAGGCCCTTCATGGCCGCGTCGTACTTGCTCTTGTTGCCGGCCGCCGCCGCACCCAGCGCCGTGGTCAGCTTGTCCAGGCAACTGGCGATGACCTTCTTCTGCCGGGCCTGCTCGTCGCGGTCGTTCCGGGTGCCGGTCAGGTCCTGCTCGGTGTTGTCGAGCTTGTCCTGCATGACCTGGAGTTCGGTCTTGAGCCGGCCGATCTCGGTGGTGTTCGCCGCGATGGTGCCGTCCCGCTGGCTGACCTGGGAGTTGAGGCGCTTCTCGGTCCGGTTCAGCTCGTTGCTCTTGGTCACGAACAGTCCGGTCATCACCCCGCTGACGAGGAAGAGCAGGGTGGCGACCAGGGCCAGCACCAGCACCGCGCGGCTGCGCCGGGCAGCCGGCGCGGCACCGTACGGCGCCATACCGGGCGGGCCCGACATGGGCTGCCCGTACGCGGGACCGGAGACCGGCGGCGCCGACATCGGCTGCCCGTACGCCGGGCCGGAGACCGGCGGCGCCGACATGGGCTGTCCGGCGTACGGCGGGGCGCTGGCCGGGTAGGCCGGCTGGCCGGCGTACTGCGGCGCGGCCTGACCCGGGGCGTACTGCTGCGGCGGCACGGGCTGGCCCGGGGCGTACTGCTGCGGGGCGGGCTGACCGACCGGGTACTGCACGGTCGGTTCGGTGCCGATCGGCTGCGGCACCGCCGCGTGCGGCACCGTCGCGTCGGCGTCGGGTGAACCGGCCGGCGGGGCGGCGGGCGGCGTCGGGCCGGTGGGCGGGAGGCCCTCCGGGCCGGTCGGTGGCTGGGACATGTTCTTCCTCCAAATAAGCAGGTCCTCCGCCGGGGGCGCGCGACGGACCGGATGCAGCGACAGGATCGTCGGGGCCGAGGGCCCGGACGGGGGTCGGGGACGGCCGGGAGGGCCGTGGGTGGCGCGGGCGGCCGGGGCCGCGGGTCAGCAGATCTTGAAACCGTCGCAGGCGACCTTGATCGGTACGGCCAGCCCGATGCCCTCGGCGTCGCGCGCCTTGGCCGTGGCGATGCCGACCACCTGCTTGCTGCCGTTGATCACCGGGCCGCCGGAGTTGCCGGGGTTGATCGGCGCGTCGAACTGGATGGCCGGACCGGAGCCACCCTGGGCGGCGCGCAACGCGCTCACCACACCGGTGGTGACGCTGTCCTCCAGGCCGAGCGGAGCGCCGACGACGACGATCTGCTGGCCGGACTTCACGGCGGTGGGCGCGGTGACCAGGCCGGTGAACTTGCCGGTGGTCCGCAGGTGCGCCACGTCGTTGGTCTTGTCGACCTTGACGATGGTGGCCGGGAAACGCTGGTCGGTGCGTTCCAGGAAGACCTCGCGTCCGCCGCCCTCCCACACCGCCTCGACCACGTGGAAGTTGGTGAACAGGTTGGTGCCGCCGCCGGCCGCCGGCTTGCCCACCGCGAACGCGCTGCCGGTGAACTGGCCGGCCCGTACCCGGAACACGCTGGGCAGCACGGCGGTCGCCACCGCCTCCGGATTGAACGCGGCGCCGGCCTGCTTCTCCAGGGCGTCCGCGCGCTTCTCCAGGCCGTCGAGGCGGGCGCCGTCGCCGTCCTGAGCCTGTGCCAGCCGACCGTCGGTCGCGGCGAGCCGGTCACCGAGCCGGTCGAGCTGGTACGCCTGCACGCCGGCCACAGCGGCCAGCGCGACGATGAGCACCGTGGCCAGCACGGCCGGCCAACGGCGTCGGGTCGGTCGGACGGGCGGCGGGGTGGCCCCCGGCCAGCCGGCCTGACCGGCGGGGTACGACGGCGGGGCGGCCAGGTCCCCGGCCGGCGGGTAGCCGCCGCCGTGCGACGCGGGAGCGCCCGGCGCGTAGGGCGCGGCACCGTACGCCGGGTAGGGCGCCGGTCCCGACGGCGGGGCGGGCGGTCCGGCCGGCGCGGCACCCTGGCCCCACTGCCCGCTGTTGGGTGGCGCCGCCCATCCGGTACGCGGTGCCGGGACGGCCGTGGGTTGCTCGGTGCCGCCGGGCGTGCCGGACCAGGTGGCGCCGACCGGTGGCTGCGGTTCGATGCGCGGGGGCAGCGGGCCGGGCCGTTCGGCGGCGGGACCGCTCATGGCGTCCGGGTCGGCGCCCATCGGTCGTCCGTCGCCCGCACCGAAACCAGCCGTCATGATCGTCGTGCCCTTCCCCATGGTCTCCCCGTGCGGCCGTCGTCCCCGGGCGTCACCCGATGGGGGCCGACGGCTCGATGGACCGTACCTGCGCGAACGGGCTTTGTCTCCCCCGATGTCCGGCATCCGAACGGACACCTTGCGGACACCTGACCGACACACGCCGGACCGGCTGCGCACGCGGGATCGGTGCGCGCACTAGGGTTGGCAGGTGACCGACGAACCACCCCTGCGCCGTCGGCCCACCGCAGAACCTCCGGGCACCGCACCCCAGCACCCGCCGTCGGCCCAGCCGCAGCCGGCGGGCGAGGGGCCCGACCCGACCGACGGTGGGCCCGTTCCGCTGACCGCCCCGCGTGACGGCACCCCCGAACCAGTGGCCACCCCGGCCGAACTCGCCGAGGTCGTGGCCCGCTTCGCGGCGGGCACCGGTCCGGTTGCCCTGGACGCCGAACGCGCCTCGGGCTACCGCTACAGCCAGCGGGCGTACCTCGTGCAGCTACGCCGCGCGGGCGCCGGCACGGCGCTGATCGACCCGCTGCCGCTGCCCGACCTCAGCACGCTCGACGCGGTGATCGGCGAGGCCGAGTGGGTGCTCCACGCGGCCAGCCAGGACCTGCCGTGTCTGGCCGAGGTGGGGCTGCGACCCCGCCGGCTGTTCGACACGGAACTGGCCGCTCGGCTGGCCGGGTTCGAGCGGGTCGGCCTGGCCGCGCTGACCGAGCAGCTACTCGGTTTCACCCTGGAGAAGCACCACTCGGCGGCCGACTGGTCGAGTCGTCCGCTGCCCGAGTCGTGGCTGACCTACGCCGCGCTCGACGTGGAGATGCTCACCGATCTGCGGGACGCGCTCGACGCCGAGCTGGCCCGGCAGGGCAAGTCGGCGTGGGCCGCGGAGGAGTTCGCCGCCCTGGTCCGGACCGGCGCCCGGCCGCCCCGGGTACGCGCCGAACCGTGGCGGCGGACGTCCGGCATCCACCGGGTACGCGGTGCGCGGGCACAGGCCCGGGTCCGCTCGCTGTGGTACGCCCGGGACCAGATCGCCGCTCGCCGCGACGCCGCGCCCGGTCGGGTGCTGCCCGACTCGGCCATCGTCGCGGCGGCCGAGCTGGACCCGAAGGACGAGAAGACGCTGCTGACGCTGCCCGGTTTCGGTGGCCGATCGGTCCGCCGGCTGGCCCGCACCTGGCTGGCGGCGCTCGACGACGCCCGGGAGCTGCCGGACGACGCCCTGCCGGTCACCCCGACGGTGGAGGGCCCGCCCCCGCCGCACCGGTGGGCCGAGCGGGACCCGGTGGCGGCCGGCCGGTTGGCCCGCTGCCGGGAGGTGGTGGTCCGGATCGCGGGCGAGCACAACCTGCCCCCGGAAAACCTGATCACCCCGGATTCGGTCCGTCGGCTGGCCTGGAGCCCGCCGGAGGAGATCACCGAGGCCACCGTGGCCGAGGCGCTACGCGGGTTCAACGCCCGGGAGTGGCAGATCGGCCTGCTCAACGCAGAGCTCACCGAGGCACTGGCTCCCAACCCGATCCCCTGACCCCACCCGGCCACCCGGCGTCCCGGCCACCCGCGCCCGGGACGCCGTTGATCATGAAGTTATTGCCACCGACATCGGCGTGTCGTGACAACAACTTCATGATCGACGAACCGAAGGGGTGGACCGGCCGGGGTCAGGGCGGGGCGGGTTGTGGGGTGGGCCACAGTGGGGCGTCGGGACGGGGTTGGTTACTGGCGAGTAGCATTCCGGGTGACGTGCCCCGCCCGGCCGACCCTCATTCGGTCCGGAGCGCCGCCCAGCGGCGCGGAGGCCGAATTGTGGTCGAGAAGGAGGCTCAAGTGCCCCGTGAAGTTCGGGATGTCGTCTTCGTCGACGGCGTCCGTACCCCATTCGGCAAGGCGGGTGGCATGTACGCCAACACCCGCGCCGACGACCTGGTGATCCGCTGCATCCGGGAACTGCTGCGCCGCAACCCGCAGCTACCGCCGGAGCGGGTCGAGGAGGTCGCTATCGCGGCCACCACCCAGATCGGCGACCAGGGCCTCACCATCGGCCGTACCGCCGCTCTGCTGGCCGGGCTGCCGAAGACCGTGCCCGGTTTCGCCATCGACCGGATGTGCGCCGGCGCGATGACCGCCGTGACGACCGTGGCCAGCGGCATCGCCATGGGTGCGTACGACGTCGCCATCGCCGGTGGCGTCGAGCACATGGGCCGCCACCCGATGGGCGAGGGCGTCGACCCCAACCCGCGGATCGTGGCCGAGAAGCTGGTGGACCCGTCGGCGCTGGTCATGGGCGCGACCGCGGAGAACCTGCACGACCTGGTCCCGCACATCACCAAGGAGCGCACCGACGCGTTCGCGCTCGCCTCGCAGCAGAAGACCGCCAAGGCGTACGCCAACGGCAAGCTCCAGGACGACCTGGTGTCGATGTCCGTCCGCGACGCCGACGGCGCCTGGGGTCTGGCCACGGTGGACGAGGCGCCCCGGGACACCTCCCTGGAGAAGCTCGCCACCCTCAAGACCCCGTTCCGTCCGCACGGCAAGGTCACCGCGGGCAACGCGGCCGGCCTGAACGACGGCGCCACGGCGAGCCTGCTCGCCGACGAGGCCACCGCCCGCGAGCTGGGCCTGCCGGTCGCCATGCGGCTGGTGTCGTTCGGCTTCGTCGGCGTCGAGCCGGAGGTGATGGGCGTCGGCCCGATCCCGTCGACGGAGAAGGCCCTGCGCCTGGCCGGGCTGAGCATCGACGACATCGGCCTGTTCGAGCTGAACGAGGCGTTCGCCGTGCAGGTGCTCGCCTTCCTCGACCACTTCGGCATCGCCGACGACGACCCGCGGGTCAACCCGTGGGGCGGCGCGATCGCCATCGGCCACCCGCTCGCCTCGTCCGGCGTACGGCTGATGACCCAGCTGGCCCGCCAGTTCGCCGAGCACCCCGAGGTCCGCTACGGCCTGACCGCCATGTGCATCGGCATCGGCATGGGCGGCACGGTCATCTGGGAGAACCCGCACTGGACGGAGGGCGACAAGTGAAGGCGCCGAACGAGGTCGTCACGAAGGCGCTGCTGCGTCAGGTGAACGTGCCGGGTCTGGACCGGCCCGCCGCGCTGATCACCCTGGACAACGGCTTCGACCACACCAAGCCGAACACCTTCGGTCCGGCCGGCCTGGCGAGCCTCGACGAGGCGATCAGCGCCGCGCTCGCCGCCGACCCGGCGTTCATCGCGGTCACCGGCAAGCCGTACATCTTCTGTGTCGGTGCGGACATCGTCGGGCTGCCGCAGCTCGCCGACCGCGCGCAGGCGCGGGAGATCGGCCGGCTCGGCCACCGGGTCTTCGCCCGGCTCAAGGACAGCACCGTGCCCACGTTCGCGTTCGTCAACGGCGCGGCCATGGGTGGCGGTCTGGAGCTGGCCCTGCACTGCCACTACCGGACGCTCTCCGGCGGTGCGGCGGCGCTGGCGCTGCCGGAGGTCTCCCTCGGTCTGGTGCCCGGCTGGGGCGGCACGCAGCTGCTGCCGAACCTGATCGGCATCCCCGCCGCCACCCAGGTGATCATCCAGAACCCACTGATGCAGAACAAGATGCTCAAGCCGAAGCAGGCCGCCGAGCTGGGCATCGCGGACGTGCTGCTGGAACCGGCCGACTTCCTGGAGCGGTCGCTCGAATGGGCCGCCGGTGTGGTGCGCGGCCAGGTCACGGTTACCCGACCCGAGGTCGACAAGGACATGTGGGCGGGCGTGCTCTACTTCGCCCGGGAGACGCTGAACCAGCGGCTGCACGGCGCGGTCCCGGCCGCGTACAAGGCGTTGGACCTGCTGGAGACGGCCAAGGACGCCGACTTCGCCACCGGCACCGCCGCCGAGGACGAGGCCCTGGCGGACCTGGTCTTCTCTGAGGAGCTGCGCAGCGGCCTGTACGCGTTCGACCTGGTGCAGCGGCGGGCCAAGCGGCCGGCCGGCGCGCCGGACAAGGGCCTGGCCCGCCCGGTCACCAAGGTCGGCATCGTCGGGGCCGGCCTGATGGCCAGCCAGTTGGCGCTGCTGTTCGCCCGCCGCCTCCAGGTGCCGGTCGTCATGACCGACCTCGACCAGGCCCGGGTGGACAAGGGCGTCGGTTACGTGCACACCCAGATCGAGAAGGCCGTCACCAAGGGCCGGATGGACAAGGGCACGGCCGCCAAGCTGTACGGCCTGGTCAGCGGCACCGTCGACAAGAGCACGTTCGCCGACGCGGACTTCGTCATCGAGGCGGTCTTCGAGGACCTGGGCGTCAAGAAGCAGGTGTGGGCCGAGCTGGAGAAGATCGTCTCGCCGGAGGCGGTGCTCGCCACCAACACCAGCTCGCTGTCGATCACCGAGATGGCGGCGGAGTTGGAGCACCCGGAGCGGGTGGTCGGCTTCCACTTCTTCAACCCGGTGGCCGTGCTGCCGCTGCTGGAGATCGTCCGGGGCGAGCGCACCGACGACGCCACCCTGGCCACCGCGTTCGCGGTCGGCAAGCAGCTCAAGAAGTCGAGCGTGCTGGTCAAGGACGCCCCGGCGTTCGTGGTGAACCGGCTGCTCACCCGCTTCCTGGGTACCGTCTTCGCGGCCGTGGACGCCGGCACCCCGCTGGACGTCGCGGACAGCGCCCTGGACCCGCTGGGCCTGCCGATGCGGCCGCTCGCCCTGCTCCAGCTCGTCGGGCCGGCCGTGGCGTACCACGTCGGAGGCACCCTGCACGCCGCCTACCCGGACCGGTACGGCGTCAGCGAGAACCTCAAGCGGATCGCCGACTCGGGTCAGCCGCTCGTCGTCGACGACCAGGTCAACGCCGAGGTCGCCAAGCTGCTGGTGGTCGGCGACCAACCGCTGACCGCCGAGCAGGTACGGCAGAACGCCCTCGACGCGCTCGCGCAGGAGATCCGGCTGATGCTGGACGAGGGTGTGGTCGCCGAGGCGCAGGACATCGACCTGTGCATGATCCTGGGCGCCGGCTGGCCGTTCCACCTGGGCGGCGTCACGCCGTACCTGGACCGCACCGGCACCTCCGAGCGGGTCACCGGCCGGCGGTTCCTGCCGCGCGGGGCGGCGAGCCTGCCCGCCTGACCGATCAGCTCCACCGTCGCGGTGGTCGGACCGTCCCTCGTGGACCGGACCGGCCACCGCGACGGTTTTCGGGCGGAAGTGGCGGCCGGCGGCATCTGGGCGGGTACCCGGTCGGGATGCGCGCCGGGTTACGATCACGCGCTTCGCACCCCATCCTGGAGCTGACTGATGTCCCAGCCGCCGGCCAATCCCTTCGGCCCGCCGCACGACTCCCCCACCCCGCCGCAGCAGCCGGGTCAGCCGGCAGCGCCGTACCAGCCGGGACCGCCGCAGCAGCCGGGCCAGCCGGCAGCGCCGTACCAGCCGGGACCGCCGGCAGCGGAGCAGCAACCCGGCGCGCCGCAGCCCGGTTGGCCGCAGCAGCAGGGCTTCCCGCCCCCGCAGCAGCAGCCCGGTGGCCGGCCGCAGCAGCCGGGCTTCCCGCCGCAGCCGGGCCAGCCGTACGGCGGCCCGCACCTGGCCGGTCCGCCGCCGAAGAAGTCGAACGTCGGCAAGATCATTCTGATCGCGCTCGCCGTGCTGCTCGTGCTCTGCCTCGGCGGGGCGGCGGCCATCTGGTTCACGGTCAAGGACGAGTTCGGCGACGTCGTCGACGCCACCAAGACCCGGGTCGTCGCGCCGGCCACGCTCGCCGGCCGGGCGAAGAACACCGACCCGCAGTTGCAGACGGTCGCCGACCAGATGGTCACCGACATGAAGTCCGAGGTGCAGAACGAGACCAGCGCGGTCGGCGGGTTCTACGGCGACCCGACCAAGCAGGACCTGCTGCTCATCGCGGCGGTGTCCGGCGTGATGGCCGACCCGAAGAAGGAGCTGGACGAGGCGGTCACCGGGCTCAGCAGCGAGCTGACGGTGACCAACATGACGGCGGTCGAGGCGGGACCGCTGGGCGGTGACGCGCGCTGCGGTGACGGCAAGGCCGAGAGCGTGCCGCTCGGTGTCTGCGTCTGGGCCGACCGGGGCAGTGTGGGCCTGGTGGTCATGTACTTCAAGACGGCAGAAGAGGCCAAGGCGGAGTTCGTCGGCATCCGGGGTCAGATCGAGCAGCGTTCCTGACCCGTACGCGAACGGGCCCCGGTCACCCTCGGGCGGCCGGGGCCCCGCCGTACCTACCGCGCACCCCGCCGTCGTGGTGATCGCCGATCAAGTGGATGTCCATTACGGACGTTTAGCGTCTGTCGCGTCATTGATGCCTGCATGAGTATTGGAGTACGACAGTGGGCTCAACCATCATCCGGCGCGGTGTCGCCGCGGCGACGGGCGTCCTGCTCGCGTCCGCGCTGCTGCCGATCAACGCGCAGGCCGCGTCCCCGGACGCCAGGGTCGCCGAGGCGGCGAACTCGCTGCGGGCGAGTCTCGGCGCGGCGGGCGTCGTCGAGATCGACCGCGACACCGCGACGCTGCGGCGGCTGGCCCGGCTCGACGGTTTCCTGACCGGGCCGAGCGGCGCCGCTCCCGAACGGATCGCCCGCGACTATCTGGCGGCCCACCGCTCGGTCGTCGGCCTGACCCTCGGCGAGATCGCCGCCCTGCGGCTCCGCAAGGACTACGTCGACATCGAAGGCACCCACCACCTGAGCTTCGTGCAGCGCGTGAACGGGGTGGACGTCGTCGGCAACGGCCTCAAGGCGCACGTCACCAGGGACGGCCGACTGGTCGCGGTCGACGGCGCGCCGCTGGCCGGGCTGCCCGCCACGCTCGGCACGCCGACCGTGGACGCGGTCGCCGCCCGCCGGGCCGCGACACCCGCCGGCTCCGGGGCTACGGCGACCGTACGCTCCCGGACCGCGTCGTCCACCACCTTCTCCGACGGCGGTCGCGCCCGCCAGGTCGTCTTCAACACGAAGGCCGGCCCGCGACTGGCGTGGGAGGTGGTCGACATGGACGAGGGCTACCTCAGCGTGGTGGACGCGGCCGACAGCGCCGTCCTCTTTCAGCGGAGCATGGTCGCCAACCACCACGCGACGACGTGGCAGAACTACCCGGGCGCCCCGGTCGGCGGAACCCAGCGCCCGGTCGACCTGAACAGGTGGTTGCCGCCGAACGCGACCAGGCTGGAGGGGAACGTCGGGCACGTCTACTCCGACGTGAACGCCGACAACGTCGCGCAGGCGTCGGAGGAGGTGACGCCGAACGCCGCCAGCAGCTTCGACTTCCCGTTCACGAACTTCTCCGACCAGGTGGGTACCCCGTGTTCGGCGCAACGGCAGTGCTCGTGGGACCCGACGGTGCCGTACTCCTGGCAGACCAACCGTTCGCAGAACGCGGCGCAGCTCTTCGCCTTCCTGGGCACCTGGCACGACCACCTCGCGGCCGCACCGATCGGCTTCACCCGGGCGGCGGGCAACTTCGAGGCGGTCGACGGCGACGCGGTGGTCGCCGAGGCGATGGACGGCGCGGACACCGCCAACGGTCTGCCGGACAGCAAACACGCCAACAACGCCAACATGACCACCCCGCCGGACGGCATGGCCCCGCGCATGCAGATGTACCTGTTCAACAAGTCCGCGAGCGTGCTCGCCGGCAACTCCGGCGACACCGCGGACATCCTCTACCACGAGTACACCCACGGACTGTCCGATCGCCTGGTGGTCGACGCCAACGGCAACTCGACCCTGATCAGCGCCCAGGCCCAGGCGATGTACGAGGCGTGGAGCGACTGGTACGGCCTGGACTACCTGGTCGACAGCGGTCTCGAGCGGGACGACGCCGTCGACGGTGACGTCCGCGAGGGCGACTACATCCTGAACGGCCGTTCGGTGCGCAGCGAGGCGATGGACTGCCCGGTGGGCAGCACCGAGCCGGTCTGTGCCGGCAACCCCGCCGCAGGCTCGGGCGGCTACACCTACGGCGACTACGGCAAGATCCGCAACTCGACGACCGTACCGGGCACCACCGAGCCGGAGATCCACGCCGACGGTGAGATCTGGGCGCAGACCCTCTGGGACCTGCGGGCCGCGATCGGCAGCCGGCTGGCCCGCTCGCTGATCACCCGGGCGATGGAACTCTCCCCGACGGACCCGTCCTACCTGGACATGCGCGACGCGATCCTGCTGGCCGACCGGGTGGTCAACCACGGCCGCGGTCAGCGGGAGATCTGGCGGGTCTTCGCCGCCCGTGGCATGGGCGTGTACGCGAGCACCGACGGCGCCGGTGACACCACTCCGACCGAGGACTTCTCGGTGCCCCGGCGCTGACGGGCCGGGCTGGGTACGGCGGGACGTCGCGGTCGCGGCGTCCCGCCGTACACCGGCACTACTCGCCCACCGGCCCCGTCGGTGTCGCGGCCCGCTCGGCGGCGCTGCGCAGCACGCAGAACTCGTTGCCCTCCGGGTCGGCAAGCACCACCCAGCCGGAACCGTCCGGCCGGATCTGGTCGGCGACGTGCACCGCGCCGATGCCGAGCAGCCGCTCGACCTCCTCGGCCCGGGTCCGGTCGGCGGGCTCCAGGTCCAGGTGCAGGCGGTTCTTCACCGTCTTGCCCTCGGGCACGGCGATGAACAGCACCTCCGGGCCGCCCGGTGGCAGCAGCATCGCCTCCGGGTCGCCGGGGAAGTCGTCCGGCTGCATCGGGCAGTCGAAGACCTGCGACCAGAAGCTGGCCAGGGCGTACGTGTCGGAACAGTCGACACTGATGTTGTGGATCCGAGCACTCACTGTGGGGTCTCCTCACTGGCTGCGCGCGTCCGCTCGGCGGCGCTGCGCAGCACGCAGAACTCGTTGCCCTCCGGGTCGGCAAGCACGACCCAGCCGGTGCCGTCGGCGTGCCGACGGTCGACGATCAGGGTCGCGCCGAGCCGGAGCACCCGCTCGACCTCCTCGTCCCGGCTGCGACCGGCCGGTTCCAGGCAGATGTGCAGCCGGTTCTTGACCACCTTGGGCTCCGGCACCTGCTGGAAGAACAGGTTGGGGGCGGCGGGGTCGACGGCCGGCAGGACAGCCTCGGGATCGCCGGGACGGTCGTCCGGATGACGGTCGGCGCCCAGCACGGCGGACCAGAAGCCGGACAGGGCGTACGTGTCGTGGCAGTCGAAACTGACGTTGTGGATCCGCGGATACACGGGTCCCTCCGTTATCGGTGGAGGCGCCCCGCGTCGATCTGGGTCAGCCGGCGGTGCGGGGCGCGGTTGTCATGACGATGGACATCGGTCGCACCCCCTTCCTCGCCTTCGAGCTGACGTCGTGATCTTCGCACCGGGCCGCGGGTGTGGCAACCCCGGGCCGGGCGGCGGTCAGCGCACCGGGTCCCGGGCGTCGGTCACCGCCGGCACCGCGTCGGCCGAGGGCAGCGTGACGGTCACCTCCAGGCCACCGCCGGGCTGGGCGACCACCCGGACCGTCCCGCCGTGCGCCTGACAGACCGCGCGGACGATGGACAGCCCCAGGCCGGAACCGCGTGCCCCGGTACGCTCCCGACCGCCGCGCCGGAACGGCTCGAACAGCCCCGGTACGTCGGCCTGGTCCACCTCGAAACCGGTGTTGCCCACCACCAGCCAGGAACGGTCGCCGTCGGTGCCCGTACGCACCCAGAGCCGCCCGTGCAGGTGGTTGTAGCGGACGGCGTTCTCGATCAGGTTGCCGGCCAGCCGGTCGAGCAACCCCGGATCGCCGACCACCGGCGCGGTCTGCAGTGACGTCTGCACCCGCAGGCCGATCCGCTCGACCTCGCGGCGCATCGCGGACAGCGCGTTGGCGGTGCCCGTCGCCAGGTCGCACTCGCTGCGCCGGCCCAGCCGCCCACCGGCCTGCGCCTCGCTGCGGGCCAGCACCAGCAGCGCGTCCACCAGGCCGTTCGCCCGCTCCGAGGCGTCCCGGACCACGGTCGCCATCCGGCGGTACTCGGCGGCATCCGCGTCGTCGTCGCTGAGCGTCACGTCGATCTCGGTCCGCATGACGGCGAGCGGGGTACGCAGCTCGTGCGAGGCGTTCGCCACGAACCGCTTCTGCGCCTCGAACGCGGACGCGATCCGGTCCAGCATCGCGTCGAACGTCTTCGCCAGCTCGGCCACCTCGTCGTCCGCGCCCGAGTAGCCGATGCGCTGGTCCAGGGTCGCCTCGCCGAGCCGCTGGGCGGTCGCGGTGACCTGGTGCAGGGGTCGCAGCGCCCGGCCGGCCACCGCGTACGCGCCGGCCACCCCCACCACGCTGATCGCCAGGAGCGCGCCCAGGCCCTTGGCCAGCAGCTCCCCGGAGGCGGCGTCGACCAGTTCGCTTTGCCACTGGGCCGCGTCCATCCTGCCGCCGTCGGCGAGCACCACGGTCGTGCCGGGCAGCAGCTCGTCGGTGGGCCGCAGCGCGTCACGGACCAGCAGCCAGGCCAGCACCACCAGGATCGTGCCCGCGCCGACCAGCAGCACGCCGTTGAGCAGGGTCAACCGCAGCCGCAGGGTGGGCCGCAGCCGTCCCGGCCGGCTCACGGCAGCACCTCGGCGGTGCGGTAACCCGCCCCCACCACCGTCTCGATCAACGGCGGATCACCGAGCTTCTTGCGCAGGGTCATGACGGTCACCCGGACGATGGTGGTGAACGGGTCGGTGTTGGCGTCCCAGACCCGCTCCAACAGCTCCTCGCTGGACACCACCGCGCCGCGTGCCTTGAGCAGCTCGCTGAGCACGCCGAACTCCTTGTTGGTCAGGTCCACCGGGACACCGGCGCGGGTGGCGACCCGGCGGGCCGGGTCCAGCACCAGGTCGGCCAGTTCGAGCACCGGTGGCGCGGCCGGGGTGGCCCGCCGGCCCAGCGCCTGCACGCGGGCGACCAGCTCGTCGAACGCGAACGGCTTGGGCAGGTAGTCGTCCGCACCGAGTTGCAGTCCCTCCACCCGGTCCGCCACGGTGCCGCTCGCGGTCAACATGAGCACCCGGGTCAACGCCCCGGAGGCGGCGAGGTCGGCGCAGATCTGGTCGCCGTGCACGCCGGGCAGGTCGCGGTCGAGCACCACCACGTCGTACCGGGTGACGAAGGCCGCCTCGTGGCCGGCGTCGCCGTCGTACGCCACGTCGACCGCCATGCCCCGCTTACGCAAGCCGCGCGCGATCGCGTCGGCGAGGTTGCGTTCGTCCTCGACCACCAGTACCCGCATGCCGGCCTCCTCGCTGCTGACCACCGACAACCTAGTGCCGGTGGGCAACCATCCTCCCTCGCCGGCGCGCCGGACCCGCCGCTGGTCAGGTCGGCAGTCGCCACAGCCCGAAGTCGCCGTCCCGCCGGCGACAGAGCAGCACGCCGGTGGCGGCCCGGCAGTCGCCCGAGGCGTCCCGCAGCACGTCCAGCACGCGTACCGTGCCGTCCCGGACGTCCAACTCGGCCACGAGCAGACCGCCGTCGGGATGTGGGCGTACGCCGATCAGCGGAACGTCGGCGTCGTACCGGACGATCTCCCAGCGACCCAGCTTCGCCAGCACCCTGCCGGTCGGCGGGTCGAGCACGACGAGATCCTGCGTCCCCGGCCCGGCGCTGCCCTGCGTGGTGGCCAGCAACCGGTCGGCGTGCGGCCAGACCCATCCCCAGTGGTCGTCCTCCCACCGTGGCTCACCGGTCGCGGCATCGATCGTCCGCCGCCCGCCGGAGGCGCTCTCCAGGCAGAAGACGACGCCGCACTCGGACACGTACGTCGCTCCGGTGGCGGGGGTACGCCAACGCTGGTCCAGGCGGTCCAGCCCGTACGCCGTGATGACGGAGGGAGCGCCGTCGACGGTCACCAGCAGGTCGGCCACCACCTGCATGACGCGAGGCGTTCCGCCGTGCGGCGCGGGCAGGTTGGCGCGGGTCAGCACCGCTCCGGTGGCCGCGTCGCGGACCTCGACCTCTCCGTTGCCACGGACGAGCACCACCCGGTCCACCCCGTGATCGCCGTCGCGCAGGGTCAGGTCGGCGCCGGCCGCGACGGACGCCTGCCAGCGCACGGTGCCGCAGCACGCGTCCACGGCGCGCAGAGCACCCACGGCCTGGTTATCGGCGGACCACAGCAGGATCCCGCCGTCGGGCAGAACAGCCGGCCGGCCCGGCTGCTGCCAGCGGTACGCGCCGGTCCGCGGGTCCAGGGCGACGGTGAGCGTCCCGGCGCCGTCCGGGCCGGTCTCGTACCCGATGGCCAGCAGCGTCTCGTCCCGCCGGGCGACTCCCCAGTACCGGCCCTCGGCCGGCAGCGACGTGCGCCAGAGCGGCTCGCCGTCGGGCAGCCGGGTGGCGGTCAGTCTCCGCTGCCGCGTCGCCCCGAGCGGCTCGACGAGGAAGACGACGTCGTCGAAGAGGACCGCGTCGGCGCCGGCGGAGGCCGAGAGGGTCACCGCCGCGCGCCGCGGATCCGGCGTCGAGGCGGCCAGGCCGACGAGCACCAGCAGCGCGACGAGCGCGGCGCGGGTCCGGCGTCCCCTCCCCGACGGTGGGCGGGGCAGCGGATCGGGGTCCGGTCCGTGCCGCAGTTCCCCGAGGTCGATCACCGCATCGGTCATCGCGACAACCTCCACAGGGCGGTCGAGCCGTCGAGCCGGCGGCAGAGCAGGACGGGTCGCGCCGCCTGACACCCGCCCACCACGCCCGGCAGGACGTCCAGGATCCGCGTCCGGCCGGCGGCGAGGTCCAGTTCGGCGACGACGAGCCGGCCGTCGGGCGTCGGGCGTACGCCGAGCAGCGGGTCCTCGCGGCGTACCTGGTCCACGAGCTGCCACCGACCCAGCTCGGCGCGGTCCCGGCCGGTCCGCGCGTCGCGCACCGCGTACCGCTGCTCGGCCGCGGCCACCAGCAGCCGGTCCCCCCGAACGTCGACGAGCGTGTCCGGTCCCGGGTCCGACCAGCGGACGACGCCGGTGGCGGGGTCGATGGTCTGGATGCCACCGGTCTGCTGGACCGTACACAGCAGGTCCGCGCACGGAACCGCCCAGGCCACCAGCGACGCCGGGGACGTCCAGACCCGCTGCATCGCGGGCAGCCGGAAGGCGACCAGCTCGGTGCTGCCGGGCGGAACCAGCAGCACCAGATCGTCCACCACCTGCACCCGCTGGAACGCCGAGCGGTCACCGGGCAACGTGTCGACGCTGTGCCGCAGGTCTCCGGTGCCGGCGTCGTACACCTGCACCTCGCCGGTCGGCTGGACGAACACCACCTGGTCGACCTGCCCGTCCCGGCGGTGAAATTCGGTGCCGCCGAAGGGCACGGACACCGACCACAGGAGCCGGCCGGTGTCGGGCGCCACCCGACTCACCGTGCCCAGCCGGTCGCCGGTGTCGTTGGCGAGGAGCATGCCCCCGTCGGTCGCCCGCTGGGCGATCCCCGGGTGCCGCCAGCGCCGCTGGCCCGTCGCGGCGTCGAAGGCGGTGGTCTCCAACACACCGCTCGCGACGTTGACGCCCACCGCCAGCAGCAGTCCGCGTTGGAGCCAGACGGTCACGAAGTCACCGCTGCGATCCAGCGGTGCGCGCCACCGACGCCGCACGGCGTCCCCGCCCGTGCGCCCGGGCTGGTCGTAGACGCTCAGGTACCGGTCGCCGGTGGGCGTGGACGCGTCGACCACCACGACGCCGTCCTCGGTGAGGTACGCCGAGGCGCCCGGCGCGGTCGGCACCGACGTGACGACGCGGTGCCGGACCGGTGCCGCGCCGGCGAGGGTGATCAGGGCCAGCACCAGCACGACCACGGTACGCAGGGGGCGGCCGACGGCGCGTGGCGGGCGGGCCGGTGTCGGCGCCGACGAGGACTCGTCCCGGATCTCGCCCAGCTCGATGATCGACAACGACCGTCCCTTCATCGCCGGTGCCACCCGACCAGGTACGGTCCGGCTTACCGGCCGTGGGCGTACCGGCCCGGCAAAAGCGACGCATCCTCGCCTGTACGATGGCGCGTCGTGGCTGTGCCGGTGGTAGACCCCTTGCTGAATCCCGTGACCGACGCCGAGCCGGCCGAGGTCGAGCCGACACGGCGGCCTCGACGCCGCCCGGCCCGAGCCGACCTGTTGGCCCTCGGAGCCTATGTGCTGCTGGGCGTCTTCGTCTGCCTCAACTACTGGGGAGACGTGACCGGCCGGGTCTCGTCGCACCTGCCCACCGACCACAGCTGGTTCGAGTGGCTGTTCGCGCACGGCGCGTACTCGGTGCGGCACCTGGAGAACCCGCTGTTCACGGCGCGGCAGAACGCCCCGGACGGGGTGAACATGATGGCCAACACCTCGCTGCTCGGGGTGACCCTGCCGCTGGCCCCGCTGACCATGCTGCTCGGCCCGCAGGTGATGTACGCCCTTTACCTGGGTGGGGCGCTGGCCGCCACCGCCGGCACCGCGTACTGGATGCTGTCGCGGCACCTGGTGCGCTCCCGGGCGGCGGCCTTCGTGGGCGGGGCCTTCCTCGGCTTCGCGCCGGGCGTCATCCACCACGCCAACGGCCAGCCCAACTTCGTCTCCAACTTCCTGCTCCCGCTGATCGTGGTGCGGGTGCTGCGCCTGGGCGAGCCGGGCCGGTGGCGGCGCAACGGGCTGGTGCTCGGCGCGCTGGTGGCGTACCAGATCTTCATCAACGAGGAGATGCTGCTGCTCACCGCGCTGGGCTGCCTCGTCGTCGTGCTGGCGTACGCGGTGCAGCGGCCCCGGGCGACCCGCGCCATGGCCGGCACGTTCCTGGCCGGGCTGGGCGTGGCCGGTGGGCTGGCCCTGGCGCTCACCGCGTACCCGATCTGGTTCCAGTTCGACGGCCCCCAGTCCTACCGGGGCCTGCAGGGTGGCGTCTTCCACAACTGGGGCGAGGATCTGGTCGCGTTCGTGACCTTCGCCCGGGACACCTGGGCGGGTACCCCGGAGGTGGAGAAGACGATCGGGCTGACCGAGCAGAACACCTGGTTCGGCTGGCCGCTGGTGCTGCTCTCGCTGGTGGCTCTGGTGCTGCTCGTACGCCGCTCGCTGGCCGCCCGGATCGTCGCGGTGCTCGTCGTGGTGTTCACCGTGGCGTCGATCGGGCCGTGGGTGCGCTTCGACGGCGTGGAGACCGACATCCCCGGCCCGTGGTCGTACGTCTCGGACGACCTGCCGCTGGTCGAGATGATGATGCCGACCCGGCTGGCCCTGGTGGTCGCCGCCGCGGTGGGCGTACTGCTGGCGCTGTTCTGGGACGCGGCGGCCCGCCAGGCCCGCGCGGGCGTCGCGCCGGCCCCGCGCGCCGGGGAGCCGGCCGCCGCGCCGGTCGCGCCGCGCCGACGGTGGCTGCGCCCGCTGGGGTACGCGGCGGTCGCGCTCGCCCTGCTGCCGCTGTTCCCCCGGCCGCTCCCCGCACAGCAGATCGACCCGCCGCCGCACTTCATCACGGCGGGTGGCTGGCGGCCGTACGTGCCGGCCGGCCGGACCCTGGTGCCGGTGCCCATCCCGAGCAACGTGCACGGTCTGCCGACGCTGCGCTGGAGTGCCCTGACCGGGCAGGAGTTCCCCGTTCCGGGCGGCTACTTCATCGGCCCGAACGAGCTGGGCGAGGGTGTCTTCGGCGCGCCGAACCGGCCGACCAGCAGCCTCATCTACTCCACCATGGACGCCGGGGTCCTGCCCGCGCTCACCGACGAGAACCGGCGGCAGGCCGTCGAGGATCTGCGGTTCTGGCGGGCATCGGTGGTGGTGCTCGGCGCCCACCCGCGCGAGGCGGTGCTGCGTGAGCTGGTCACCGCGCTGCTCGGGCCGCCGCAGCGGGTCGACGACGTCTGGGTCTGGGACGTCCGCGCCCTGGTCGGCTGATCAACCGACTGCGCTGATCAACCGACGAGGGGCCGCACGTCCCACAGCCACCCGCCGTCGACCGGACGGCCCGCGCCGAGCAGGTCGTCGACGGTCCGCCGGACGGCGTCGCCGTTCGGCAGCCGGCCGAGCACCACGACCGCCGCTCGCCAGTGCCGCAGATCCTCGACGGCCTGGCGGCGGTCGGCCTCGCCGAGCACCGGTGTCACGCCGGTCTCGGCGACCCGGCGCAGCAGCACGGCGGTGGGCCGGTCCGGGGCGCCCCAGCGGGCCGCCGGGTCGGCCGGCCCGCTGGGCCCGATGAAGTACCCGCCCGGTGCGTCGAACGCCAGCCCGGTACGCGCCGACCAGAGCATCACCGGGCTCAGCGCGGCCCCGGTTACCGGGGGCACCGCCACCACGGTCCGCCCGGGTGGCACCAGCGGTCGCCAGCCACCCTCGGCGACGAAGGCCGGCACCGGCGCGACCGGAACCACCCGGATCGGTGTCGGCGTCAGCGGCAGCAACGCGGCGGCCACCGCCGGCACCCACACCAGTCGGACCGGCAGTCCCGGCACGGCCGTCCGGCGGGACCCGGCGACGCGGTCCACGAACAGCGCCACCAGGATGCCGAGCACCGGCACGCAGACCAGCGCGAACCGGGCCGGCACCGCGAGGTCGAGCAGCGGCAGCCCGGCGACGAGCCGGTACGGGCCCGGAATGCCGGTGGCGGTGCCGTCCACCCGCAGGTCGGTGCCGAGCGACAGCAGGGCGAAGACCACACCGCAGCCGGCCAACGCGCGGACCAGCGGTCGCCGCCACAGCCAGAGGACGACCACGACGGCGAGGACCAGGAGTCCGGGGCCGAAGAACGAGTTCTCCTCGGTCGGGTTCGGCGAGAGCAGACCCGGCAACCAGTCGTCCCCGAGCACGGTCTGCCGGGCCGACGCGGTGAACGACGCCGCGTCGAGCTGGAAGCCGTGCGCGGCGAACGCCATCCCGGTGTAGTGCTGCGGTCCGCGGAACTGGAACCACAGCGGGTACGCCAGCAGCACCGCGCCCACCCCGGCCGCCACCGCGAGCCGACCGAACAGGGCCGGCGCGAGACGACGGGCCGCGGCCCGGTCGGCGAGGGCGTAGCCGAGCGCGAACACCCCGGCGGCGAGCGCCAGGAAGACCAGCACCTCCTCGCCGATGAAGACCTGCCAGACGAGCAACAGCCCGAGGCCGACACCGGACCGCCACACCACCGCGGGACGCGCCTCCGGCCGGAACACCAGGGCGAGGATCGCCGGCAGCAGGAACTGGGCGGCCACGTGCAGGTGCGCGGAAGCCTGGGCGACCATCCCGGGGGCGAACCCACAGACCAGCCCGCCGAGCGCCGCCGCGACGCGGGCGGAGACCAGCCGACGGCGCAGCAGCGCGTACCAGGCGGTGGCGGTGCCGGCGAGACAGCCGACCACCGCCACGCAGAACGCCACCTGCGCGCCGAACAGCAGCGTGACCGGGGTCAGCGGGACACCCAGGCCGAGCACCGAGGTGTTCGCCATCAGGTTGACGCCGTACGGCGCGTTCAGGGCGGCGCTGAACAGCGGGTTCTCCCCGGCGACCACGGCGTGCGCCGCGTGAGCCAGCATCCACTCGAAGAGCACCTGGTCACCGGCCTGGTGAAAGAGCCGCTCAGGACGACCCCACTGCCGGCTGGTCAGCACCACGGCCAGCGCCAGGTAGCCGGCGACCACCAGCGCGTCCGGCAGCCACGCCGCCCGTGGCGGGCGACCGGTCGGGGAATCGGTCGGCGTCGTCGACGGCGCCGTTCCCGTGGTCATCAGACCGAGCGGTCGGTCAGCGTCCGGACGTCCCACACCCAGACGTCCAGCTCCTGGCGACCGGGACCGACCAGCTCCTCGACGGTACGCCGCAGCGGCTCGGCGTTCTGCTGGCGGACCGGGAGCACCAGGATCGCCGCCCGCCAGTGTCGCAACTCGTCCGTGAAGCGCCGCCGCTGCCGGTCGTCCAGTTTGGAGGTACGACCGGTGGTCGCCACCTCCTCCAGCAGCTGGCCCACCCCGCTGGGTCGGCCGCCGAACCGACCCGGGTCACCGGTGTTGCCGTTGCGCGGGGCGAGGAAGTAGCCGCCCGGGATCTTGAAGTCGAGGTTGGTGGCCGCCGCCCAGCGCATGCCGTGCGTGTTGCCCATGCTGGGCACCGGGATCGGCACGAGCGTCTGGTCCGGGCCGACGTACGCCCGCCACCGGTCGGCGGTGATGAACTCCGGCACCGGCGGCCGGGAGACCATCCGCAGCGGCATCGGGGCGATCGGCAGCAGCGCGAACGCGAGGCCGGCGGCGGTGAGCGTCCGCACGGTACGCCGGTCCGCCGGCCGCAGCACCCAGGCCCGCTCCACGGCGATCGCGAGCAGCAGACCGATGACCACCGTGGTGATCAGACCGAACCGGGTCGGCACCACCGCGTCCAGCAGGGGCAGGTGCACCAGCAGCTCCCACGGCCCGGTGATCAGGTCCCGGTCCCACCAGGAGATCTGCTCGCCGAGCGAGAGCAGGGCGAAGAACGCGCCGGTCGCGGCGAGCGCCCGGACGAGCATCTCCCGACGCAGCCAGACCACGACGCCGACGGCGAGCATCGACAGGCTCCAGCCGAAGAAGGCGTTCTCCTCCGAATAGTTCGGTGCCAGGTTGACGTTGGCCCGCTGGTTGCCGCCGAGGGTGGCCGAGCCGGGCGCGAAGAAGGCGGCGATGTCGTTGCCGTAGTCCTGCACCGCGTCGCTGAGCCCGTGGTACGCCATCGGCCCGGCGAACTGCACGTACAGGGGGTACGCCAGCAGCGCCCCGGCCAGCAGCGCGCAGGCGGCGAGACCGGCGGCCAGCGGTCGCCACGCCGCCCGCCAGCGGGCCGGCTCCTGGACCACCACCGCAAGAAGGAAGATCCCGCAGGCCAGCGCCGTGAAGAGCAGGATCTCCTCGTTGATGAACGCCTGCGCGGTGACCAGCAGGGCCAGCAGCACGCCGTCGCGGACCGGCCGGCGGGAGCGGGTCAGCACCAGGACCCGCCACACTATGAACGGCAGCAGGAACTGGCTGATGATGTTCGGGTGCCAACTCGCGTGCGAGAGCATCGCCGGGGAGAAGCCGCAGAACCAGCCACCGACGGCCGCCGCGAGCGGCGTACGCACGATGTGCCGGCGCAGCACGAGGTACCAGGCCATGGCGGTGCCCGCGAGGCCGAGCGTCACCAGCACCACGAAGGACACCGCCGGGCCGAACAGCAGGGTCACCGGCACCATCGGGATGCCCAGCGCCAGTACCGCCGTGTTGGCCATCAGGTTGACGCCGTCGGGGTAGTTGAACTGCTCGGTGTAGAACGGGTACTCGCCGTGCAGCACCACCCGTACCGAGTGGGCGAGGAAGAACTGCACCTGGGCCGGGTCACCGGTGTAGAGCGACGCCACCCGACCGGCCGGGTCCAGCCAGATCCGACTGGTCACCCAGACCGCGGCGAGCAGGAACAGCGCGCCGACCGCCAGGTGCTGCCGCCGTCGGGTCCAGCGGCCCCACCGGCTCCGCCTCGACCCGGACGCCGGGACCGTCCCGTCCAGCACGGTGGTCTCCGACACAGTCCCGTCCGGAGCAACCTCCTGCGGCACGTCCTGGTCCGGAGCTGCCCGGTCCGGCACGTCCTGGTCCGGCACGGCCTCGTGCGGCGTACCCCGGGTCGGGTCGGCCTCATTCGGCGCGGTCGGTGCCGGCGCGGTCGTTTCGGGTGCGCTCGAGGTCGGGATGGCCGGGGCGGTGTCGACCAGGTCGGCCGGAGCGGCGGAGTCGCCGGGCGCCCCGACGGACCTGGCCCGGGAAGCGAGGGCGCGGGACTCGGCAGGCGTCACAGTCGGCGGAGTCTACCCGAGCGGCGAAAAGGCACTAAAGCCCCGGTGATGTCCATTGTGGCGGACGAGGGACCGGCCAGCGGCGGCGTCGCGTCGGACATCTCGTACTATGGCGCTTTCCGACAGCGACGGCGAGGCGATCGGGGGCGGATCAGGTGACTCCGGGCCGCCGGCACGGCAGGACGGTCGCCGTCCTGCTGGCGGCGTTGTTGGTCGGTTCCGCGTGCGGTCCCGTCGCGGACCGCGCGCCCCGCGACCTGCGGGTGGGGTACGACAGCCTCGACGGCACGCTGGCCGTGTGGCCGCCCCGGGGCGATCTGTCCGGCGACGCCGCGGCGACGACGGCGGTCACCGAGGCGGTGCGCGCCTGGCGGTCACCGGACGACGACCGGGCGCACCTGCCGTCGTCCGGCATCCTCTTCTCCGGACGTGTCGACGGGGCCCCGGTGGCCCTGGTGGCCGCCGACGTGCCCGGTGAGAGTGCGTCCTGGCTGCTGCAACTCACCCGTGCCGGCGACCGCTACACGATCAGCCGCGCCACCGAGTACACCGACCCCGGCTACCTGGTCTACTCCGACGTGCTGCCGGTGCAGACGGCGGGCGGTCGGCGCTACCTGGTCTCGGCCCGGGTGCAGCAGTTGCTCGGGCCGCAGGGACGGGCGGTGGCCGTCGCCGACGGTCTCAGCGCGCCGGTCGACGTGCCGGCCTGCACGGCGGTCGGCGTGACGGCGACCCTGCGTGCCACCGAGTCGCTGCCCCGTGGACGGGCCGCCGACCGCCTGCTCGATCTGGGCACCGGCACGACCGACCCGCGCTATCCGCTGGTCCGCGACGAGTCCGGCGCGGGCAAGCGGGCGCTCGCCGGCCTGGACACCTGCGTGCTGGCCGGCGAGCGGGGCCCCTTCGGCAGCATCCCGCGCCGGATCGGTGACCGGGACGCGCCGAAGTCGGTACCGACGTCCTGGCCGATGGCGAAGCTCTCGGTCCGGTCGCTCGGCGAGGTGGCGCTCGGCGGTGGCGAGCCGGCCGAGTTGCAGCAGCTCAGTTGGGACACCGACGCCGGCACGATGACCGCCGTCGTCTACCGGCCGGCGGACGGGAGCGCGCCGGTGGTCTCGCCGGCCGACCGGGCCACCCCGCTGCAGACGTACCAGCTTCCGGTCCCCGACCAGCCGCTGCTGGTGCTCAGTTGGCGGGCCACCCGGGACAGCTCGCTCTCCGTGCCGCCCGGCACCCCGCTGCTGGTGGAACGCCCCGGCCTGGTGGTCGTGCCCGAGCCCACCCGCACCCAGACCTTCAGCCTCGCCAACACCGACAAAACCCACTACCGCTCCGTAAGCCCCCACCGCTAACCCGGGCCGCCCCCCACCCCCTCCCCGCCCCACCCCACCCGCTCTCGCTCCGCCCCGCCCCGCCCCGCCCCGCCCCGCCCCGCCCCGCCCCGGCGATCTTGCACTTTCTGCTGCGACATAAGGCGTGAAAAGGCGCGTTACGACAACTGAAAGTGCAAGATCGGCGCGGACAGGGGCCGGCGCCGCGCGGGCGAGGCAGGACGGCGGGCGCGGCCCCGCAGGGGGCGCGCCCGCCGTCGTGGCGTTGCGGGGGGGGGGGTTAGTTCTGGGCTGCGGTTTTGCTGTCGGGGGTCAGGTGGTCCGGGGTGGCGTCCAGGCGGGAGATCCAGCCGGTGACGTCACGGGCCACGTCCTGCGCGGTCAGGCCGAGGTCGGCGAGGATCTGCGCGCGGGTGCCGTGCGGGTGCCAGTCGGCCGGTACGCCCAGGTCCTTGAGCGGCACCCGGACGTCGGCGTCGCGCATCGCCTGGCCGAGAGCGTCGCCGACACCGCCGACGCGGACGCCGTCCTCGACGGTGACCACGAGCCGGTGGCGGGCGGCCATGTCGACCAGCTCGGCCGGGACCGGGCGGACCCAGCGCGGGTCGACGACGGTCACGCCGTAACCGTGCTCGGCGACCCGGGCGGCGACCTCCATGCCCAGCTGGCCGAAGGAACCGACGGCGACGAGCAGAATGTCGGTACGCGTCGACTCGGCCAGCACGTCGACGGTGCCGACCCGGCGCAGCGCCGGCAGGTCGGCGGCGACCGCACCGGTCGGGAAACGCAGCACGGTCGGGCCGTCGTCGGTGGCCACCGCCTCGCGCAGCTCCTCGCGGAGCGTGGCGGCGTCACGGGGAGCGGCGATCCGCAGACCGGGCACCACCCCGAAGACCGACATGTCCCAGATGCCGTAGTGGCTGGGGCCGTCCGGGCCGGTGATGCCCGCCCGGTCCAGCACGAAGGTCACCGGCAGCTTGTGCATCGCCACGTCCAGCAGAACCTGGTCGAAGGCACGGTTGAGGAAGGTGGCGTACACGGCGACCACGGGGTGCAGGCCACCGAGCGCCAGGCCGGCCGCCGAGGTGGCGGCGTGCTGCTCGGCGATGCCCACGTCGTACACCCGCTCGGGGTACTTGCGGGCCAGCTTGGCGATGCCGGTCGGCTCGGCCATCGCGGCGGTGATACCCACCACGTCGGGCCGCTCGTCGGCGACGGCCAGCAGCTCGTCGGCGAAGACGTGCGTCCACTTCACCGAGGGAGCGGCCAGCAGGGTGCCGGTCTCCACGTCGAAGGCGCTGCTCGGGCCGTGCAGGCAGTCCGCCTCGTCCTCCTCGGCCGGGCGGTAGCCGTACCCCTTGCGGGTGACGGCGTGCACGATCACCGGGCCACCGAAGTTCTTCGCGGCGCGCAGCGCCGACTCGACGGCCGCCACGTCGTGCCCGTCCACCGGGCCGACGTACTTGATGCCCAGGTCCTCGAACATGGCCTGCGGGGCGACCGCGTCCTTGATGCCCTTCTTGACCGCGTGCAGCACCTCGTACATCGGCTTGCCGACCAGCGGGGTGGAGCCGAGGGCGTCCTTGACCGTGTCGAGGACCTTCTCGTAGCCCGGGTTCAGCCGCAGCGAGGAGAGGTGGTCGGCCAGCCCGCCGATGGTGGGCGAGTACGACCGGCCGTTGTCGTTGACCACGATGACCAGCGAGTTGCCGGCGGTGGCGATGTTGTTCAGCGCCTCCCAGCACATGCCGCCGGTGAGCGCGCCGTCGCCGACCACGGCCACGACGCTGCGCTGCTCACCGCGCAGGGCGTACGCCTTGGCGAGGCCGTCGGCGTAGGAGAGCGCGGTGGAGGCGTGCGAGTTCTCGATGAGGTCGTGCTCGCTCTCCGCCTGGCTGGGGTAGCCGGAGAGGCCGCCGCGCTGGCGGAGCTTGTCGAAGCCGGCCTGCCGCCCGGTGAGGATCTTGTGCACGTACGCCTGGTGGCCCGTGTCGAACAGGAGCCGGTCCCGGGGGGAGTCGAAGACGCGGTGCATGGCCAGCGTCAGCTCGACCACACCGAGGTTGGGCCCGACGTGCCCGCCGGTGCGGGAGACCTTGGCGATCAGGAAGTCCCGGATCTCGGCGGCGAGCACGTCCAGCTCCTCGGCCGACATCCGCTTGACGTCCTGCGGACCGCGTACCGTCTCCAGCAACCGGCCGTGGTTGGCCGTGTCCTCTTCAACGCTCATGACCGGAGAGTCTATCGGCCGCCCGGTACTCCGCAGCCTGGCCCGAGCCGCCCGCCCCGGACCGGCCGGCTGAGCGCCTGGTCAGGGGCGGATCCGCGCCCGGTCGCTACCCGGCGGCCGGCGGCAGCAGCAGTCCGACGCACTCGACGTGCTGGGTCATCGGGAACAGGTCGAAGCCACGCAGCGCCGCCAGCCGCCAGCCCAACTCGGCGAAGGTGCGCACGTCCCGGGCGAAGGCCGCCGGGTCGCACGCCACGTACGCGACCGCCCGCGGGCCGGCGGCGGCCAGCGCGCGCACCACCGGGGCGCCGGCGCCGGAGCGCGGCGGGTCGAGCACCACCACGTCGACCGGGCCGGTGATCCGTCGGCGGGCCAGCGCGGTCTCCACCCGCGCCGACACCACCTCGACGCGGGGCAGGTCGGCCAGGTTCTCCCGGGCGGCGGCGACACCCTGCGCGGAGGCCTCCACCAGCGTCACCCGACCGGACGCGCCGACGCGGGCGGCCAGCCCGGCGGCGAACAGCCCGGCGCCGCCGTAGAGGTCCCAGGCGACCTCGCCCGGCCGCGGGTCGAGCAGCTCCAGCACGGCCGTGTTCAGCGTGTCGGCCGCCGCCGGGTGCACCTGCCAGAAGGCGGACGCGGGCAGCGCCCAGTCCCGTCCGGCGGCCACCTCACGGACCTCGGTGGGCCCGCTCACCGGCGTGACAGCCCCGTCGCGGACCTCGGCGACGCTCACGTCCCCGCCGCTGCTGGCGACGGTCTCCACCGCCTCGGCCGCCGGCCAGCGCGCGCCGGTCGGGGTGAGCACCGCGAGCTGCTGGACGGCCGGGTGGGCGATCCGGCACCGGTCGATCGGCACGACCTCGTGCGAGCGGTGCTTGAGCAGGCCGGCCCGGTCGGCGGCGTCGACCGCGTAGCGGACCCGGGTACGCCAGCCGAGCAGCCCACCCGGTAGCGCCTCGACCCGGACGCCGAGCCGGTCCAGCTCGGCGTCGGTGAGCCCGCCCAGGCGGGCCAACTGCTCCCGCACCACGGCGGTCTTCCAGGCCAGCTGCGCGTCCGGGGCGACGTGTTGCAGGTCGCACCCGCCGCAGGCACCCGGCCTCGCGTACGGGCAGGGCGGCTCCACCCGGTCCGGCGACGGGTCCAGCACGGTCACCGCGTCGGCCCGGACGAACCCCCGGTGCACCTCGGTGACCTCGGCGATCACCCGCTCGCCGGGCAGCGCGTGGCGGACGAACACCACCTGCCCGTCCACCCGCGCGACACAGTGCCCGCCGGGGGCCACCGCGTCGACGGTCAACTCGACCCGCTCCGCCTCGCCGAGGCCCCGCTCGGCCGTCGAAGCCGAGGCCGTGGCCGATGCCGAGGCCCCAGTCGCACCCGCGGTCGTACGCTCAGTCACGGCCGTCTCCCACCGTCTCGCCGCCCGTCGGTACGGCCTCGCCGGGCGCCGGCGCGGTCACCTCCGCCGGCACGGTGCCCCGGGGTCCGCGCGCCGGCGTGTTGGACAGCGTGGCGTCCAGCCGGTCCAGGTTCTTGCTGGCGGTCGAGGCGAGCTGCCACGGCACGCTGACCACCATCACCCCCGGCTCGAAGAGCAGCCGGCCCTTGAGGCGCAGCGCGCTCTGGTTGTGCAGCAGGTTCTCCCACCAGCGCCCCACCACGTACTCGGGGATGAAGACGGTGACCACGTCGCGCGGCGACGTACGGCGGGTGGAGGCGACGAAGTCGAGGATGGGCCGGGTGATCTCCCGGTACGGCGAGTCGACCACGGTGAGCGGGATCGCCATCTCCCGCCGTTCCCACTCGGCCTGCAGGTCGCGGGTGTCCTTCTCGTCCACGTTCACGGTCACCGCGGTCAGCGTGTCCGGGCGGGTGGCCCGGGCGTACGCGACGGCCCGCAGCGTCGGCTGGTGCAGCTTGCTGACCAGCACGATCGCGTGGTTGCGGGCGGGCAGCACGGCCCGGCCCTCGTCCGGCGGGGTCAGCTCGGCGGCGACCCGGTCGTAGTGCCGGTGGATGGCCAGCATCAGCGCGTAGATCACCGCCATCGCCGCGATCGCGATCCAGGCCCCGAGCAGGAACTTGGTGATCAGGACGATCACCAGCACCGTGCCGGTCAGGCCCATGCCGAACGTGTTGATGGCCCGGGAGCGGTGCATCCGCTTGCGGGCCTCCGGGTCCCGCTCGGTACGCAGCCGCCGGTTCCAGTGCCGGATCATGCCGGCCTGGGAGACGGTGAACGAGACGAACACGCCGACGATGTAGAGCTGGATGAGCCGGGTCACCTCGGCCTGGAACCCGACGATCAACACGATCGCGAAGAGGGCCAGGAAGGTGATGCCGTTGGAGAAGGCCAGCCGGTCACCCCGGGTGTGGAACTGGCGGGGCAGGTAGCGGTCCTGGGCGAGAATCGAGCCGAGCACCGGGAAGCCGTTGAACGCGGTGTTCGCGGCCAGGAAGAGGATGAGCGCGGTCATCCCGGCCACCACGTAGAGCAGGATCGAGCCGGAGCCGAAGACCGTCTCGCCGAGCTGGGTGGTGACCGTCTTCTGCACGTACCCCTCGGGGCCCGAGACGATCTGCAGGGCCGGGTCCTCGACGAACTGCAGGTGGGTCAGCCGGGCCAGCCAGATGATCCCGACGAGCAGGCTGACCGCGATCGCGCCCAGCAGCAGCAGCGTGGTGGCGGCGTTGCGGCTCTTCGGCGCCTTGAACGCGGGCACGCCGTTGGAGATCGCCTCGACGCCGGTGAGCGCGGCGGCACCCGAGCTGAACGTCCGCAGCAGCAGGAAGACCAGCGCGAAGCCGGTCACGCTGTGCTCGGCCTGGATGACCAGGTCTGCGCTGGGCGCGCGGAGGTCGTCGCCCAGCACGAAGACGCGGAACAGCCCGGTGAGCAGCATTCCGCCCATCACGATCACGAAGCCGTAGGTGGGGATCGCGAACGCGGTACCGGACTCGCGCAGCCCGCGCAGGTTGACCGCGGTCAGCAGGATCACCGCGAGGACGGCGATCATGACCTTGTGGGTGGCCACGAACGGGACCACCGAGCCGAGGTTGGCCACCCCGGAGGAGACGGACACGGCCACCGTGAGCACGTAGTCGACCAGCAGGGCGCTGGCCACCCCGATGCCGAACTTGGGGCCGAGGTTGACCGTGGCCACCTCGTAGTCGCCGCCGCCGGAGGGGTAGGCGTGCACGTTCTGCCGGTAGCTGGCCACCACCGTGAGCATCACCACGACGACCGCGAAGGCGATCCACGGGGAGAACACGAACGCCGACGCCCCGGCGATCGACAGGGTCAGCAGGATCTCGTCGGGCGCGTACGCGACGCTGGACAGCGCGTCGGAGGCGAACACGGGCAGCGCGATGCGCTTCGGCAGGAGGGTGTGCTGCAGGCGGTCGGACCGGAACGGTCGACCGAGGAGCAGCCGCTTCAGCAGCGAGGTGGGACTGGCCACGAACGCCAAGAGTACGACCACCACGGTGCGAACGCCGGGGTGGGCGATCACCACCGGTCGAACCGACGGGGTACGGTCGGTCCCGCTGTGGAGCCGGACGTGGCAGGCTCGGACCCGGAGCAACCGGCAGCGGCAGCGGTACGCACCTTGGGAGGGACAGCGTGCACGTCGTGATCATGGGGTGTGGTCGGGTCGGATCGACCCTCGCCCACAGCCTGGAGTCCCGGGGGCACTCGGTGGCGGTGATCGACCAGGACGCCGACGCCTTCCGCCGGCTCGGCCCCGACTTCGCCGGCATCACCGTGACCGGGGCGGGCTTCGACGGCGAGGTGCTGCGCCAGGCCGGTATCGAGCGGGCGGACGCCTTCGCGGCCGTCTCCAGCGGCGACAACTCCAACATCATCTCGGCGCGGTTGGCCCGCGAGACGTTCGGCGTGTCCCGGGTCGCGGCCCGGATCTACGACCAGCGCCGGGCGCAGGTGTACGAACGTCTCGGCATCCCCACCGTGGCGACGGTGCGCTGGACGGCCGACCGGATGCTCCGACACCTCGTACCCGAGGGCAACGTGGAGATCTTCCGTGACCCGACCAGCACCGTGTCGATCGTCGAGGTCCCGGTGCACCGGGAGTGGATCGGTCGCCCGGTGCACGCGCTGGAGGAGGCGTCGGGCGCGCGGGTGGCCTACCTGATCCGCTTCGGCATCGGCACGCTGCCCACCGCGTCCACCCTCGTACAGGAGGGTGACCAGGTGTTCATGCTGGTCAGCGACGACATCGTGGCGACGGTCACGGCGGTGGCGGCGACGCCACCGGAAGGAGGGCACTGAGCCATGCGGATCGCCATCGCCGGCGCCGGCAACGTGGGCCGTTCGATCGCCCAGGAGCTGATCGAGAACGGCCACCAGGTGATGCTGATCGAGCGTCAACCGAAGATGCTCCGACCGGACCGGGTGCCCGCCGCCGAGTGGGTGCTCGCGGACGCGTGTGAGGTGGCCAGCCTGGAGGAGGCCAACGTCGCCGGTTGCGACGTGGTGGTCGCCGCCACCGGCGACGACAAGACCAACCTGGTGTTGTCGCTGCTGGCCAAGACCGAGTTCGCGGTGCCCCGCGTGGTCGCCCGGGTGAACCGGGCGGAGAACGAGTGGCTCTTCACCGAGCAGTGGGGCGTCGACGTCGCGGTGAGCAAGCCCCGGGTGATGGCGGCCCTGGTCGAGGAGGCGGTCACCGTCGGCGACCTGGTCCGGTTGATGACCTTCCGGCAGGGCGAGGCCAACCTGGTCGAGATCACCCTGCCGCCGACCGCCCCGTACGTCGGTCAGCCGCTGCACGCGGTGCCGCTGCCCCGCGACTCCGCGCTGGTGGCGATCCTGCGCGGCAAGCGGGTCCTGGTGCCCAGCCCGGACGACCCCATCGAGGCCGGCGACGAGCTGATCTTCGTCTGCACGGCCGAGGTGGAGGACGACGTGCGCGCGGTCATCCTCGGTCCCGACAGCGTCGAGCGGACCCGCGGCTCCCGCTGAACCCCTTCGGTGCGCCCGGCGCGGGCGGTCAGGCGCCGGGCAGCGGGGTGGGCTGCGGCTCCCGGGTGACCCGGCGCACCGTCCAGACGGTGATCAACAGCAGCAGCGCGTACGGCGGGTAGCCCAGGGCCAGCCGGGCCACGCCCAGCGCGGTGTCCTGGTGGGCTAAGTAAAGCCCGGCCTGCACGCCCACCTTGGCCAGCCACACCACGCCCCAGAGCACGGTCAGCTGGGTGAAGGTACGCACCAGCTTCGGGTCGGCCCGCCACTCGGAGCGGCCCTTGGCGACCAGCACCGACCAGATCCACCCGACGAGGGGCTGCCGGACGGCCGCCGAGATCAGCAGTGCCACGCCGTAGCCGATGCCGTAGAGGATGCCGGGCAGGTAGAAATCCCGCTCGTTGCCGGTACGCCACGCGATGGCGGCGCCGATGCCGACGCCGAACAGCCCGTTGACCGCGTGCCGCACCGGCCGACGCTGGGCCAGCCGCAACCCGGCGATCAGCAGCGCGACGGCCACCGACGCGATCACGGCGGGCCGCAGGTCACCGATGATGTTGGCGAGCACGAAGACGACCACCGGGATGCTGGACTCGACCAGCCCGCGCCAGCCGCCGAGCTGGTCGGCCATCTGCTCGGCGATCGTCGGCAGCGCCTCGTCGTCGCCCGGCGGAGTCTCCGGCTGTGCCGCCCGGTCCTGTCCCGTCGTCATGACCGGCCTTCCGTTTCCGGCGCCGTCACTTCGGCGAGTCCAGCTCGTAGTAAGGGTTGTAGATGACCTTGCGGTCGTCGCGCATCGCCACCCGGCCACGCGCGGTCAGGTGCCGCCCCGGCTCGATCCCGGAGATGTGCCGCCGGCCCAGCCAGACCAGGGTGACCACGTCGCTGCCGTCGTACAGGTCGGCTTCGAGGGTGGGCAGGTTGGTGCGCGGCGTGTAGACGACGGTGCGCAGCCGACCGGCGACCGAGACCAGTTGGCCCCGGGAGCACTGCTGGGCCAGCACGCCACCGCACTCGGCGCTCTCCTGCCGCAACTCCTGCGCGTCGATTTCGGCCTCGCTGGCGGTGAACCGGTGCAGGATGCGCCGCAGCGACACCTTGCTCTCGTCGGTCGTCATGACCTCCGCGTCACCCTCTCCACGCTCGCCGGGACCGGCCCGGCTCCGGCAACGCCGGAACCGTCCCGCCAGCGTACGCCGACGGGGCCGGTTCCGGCGGGCCGGGACGCGGTCGGTCAGACCTGGCGGGGGGCCTCGGAGGAGTCCCCGGCCTGGTCGGCGATCTCGCGGGGCAGGCGCAGCGGCAGCGGTTCCCGGACCGGCTTCGCCTCCTGGCCACGGTCGACCACCAGGCCCTCCAGGCACTCGGCGAGCGGGCCCGAGCTGGCCGGGTCGAGGGCCGCCGGGCCCTGGAAGACGCCGCGGACCATCCAGCGCGGCCCGTCGACGCCGACGAACCGCAGGTTGGTCGGGCCGTCCGGGGTCCGCACCTGGGCGTGCAGCTCCGGGCCGTACTCGCCGGCGACCTCCTGCGCGGAGGCGCCGTCGCGCAGCAGCGACTGCCGGATCTCCTCGCGCACCTCGTCCCAGATCCCCTCGGACCGGGGGGCCGCGAAGACGCCGAGCTGCAACGCGTTGTCCCCGTGCACCAGCACAACCTGCTGGATCACACCCTGCGGGTCGGCCTGCACCCGCACCTCCACCTCGGCGATCGCCGGGATGTGCAGGCTGCCCAGGTCGAGCCGCTGTACCTCGTCGTCGACCTCGGAGATGTCGTACGGCCCGCGCACCAGCGCCGGCGCCGCGGCGCCCTCGTCGAGGACCTCGGTGGCCCGCTCGTCGCGGGTGTGCCGCCCGGCATCGGCCCGCTTTCGGGAGAAGATCACTGCGCCCACCCTCCGCTGTTCACGATCACCCTGCCACTTCTTCCGTCTGCCCGCCGACCGGTGACGGCACCAGCTGAGCGTGCCCGCCGGTCGAGCCGTGCCCGCCGGCGCCCCGCGCGGACCCGGGCAGCTCGGCCACCGGCTCGAACCGCGCCCGCGCCACCCGTTGGACCACGAGCTGGGCGATCCGGTCGCCGCGAGAGATCTTCGCGGGCGTGTCCCGATCATGGTTGATCAGGTTGACCATGATCTCACCCCGGTAGCCGGCGTCGACCGTACCGGGCGCGTTGAGCACCGTCACGCCGAGCCTGGCTGCCAGGCCGGAGCGGGGATGGACCAGACCCACGTAACCGTCCGGCAGGGCGATGGCCACGCCGGTGGGCACCAGGGCCCGACCGCCGGGCGGCAGCTCCACGTCCGCGGCGGCCACCAGGTCGGCCCCGGCATCGCCGGGATGGGCGTACGTGGGCAGCGGCAGCTCGGCATCGAGCAGCCGCACGGGCACGGGTACGACGTCGGTCACGGGTCCCCTCTTCGGTCCGGTTGTCTCCGGTGACCCTGCCATCCTGCCGGTTGGCCGGCCTGTCGTGCGCCGTACCCTCGCAGGAGTGAGCATGTCGCCCTCCCCGTCCGCCGATCGGTCGGCGGTTCCGGCCCGCCCGGCGTACGCCGAACGGCTGGACCTGCCCTGGTGGCTGTGGCTGACCAGCCTGGTGGCCGCCGGGCTGCTGGCCGTCGAGATCTGGATGGGTGGCTCCGGCGCCCGGGCTTGGGTGCCCTTCGCGGTGCTGTTGCCGGTCACCGCCGCCGGGCTGTGGTGGCTGGGCCGGATCCGGGTGGCGGTCGTCGACGGTGAGCTGCGGGTGGACGACGCCCGGCTGCCGGCGCGCTTCGTGGCCGACGTGGTCCCGTTGGACGCCGCCGGTCGTCGTGAGGTGCTGGGTGTCGGCGCGGACCCGCTCGCCTTCGTGGTGCAGCGGCCCTGGATCGGCGGTGCCGTGCAGGTGGTGCTCGACGACCCGGCCGACCCGACCCCGTTCTGGGTGGTGAGCAGCAGGCGTCCGGTCGAGCTGGCCGAGGCGCTGCTGGCCGCGCGGGACGCCGCCCGGCCCGCCGACTCCACGGCCGGCGAACCGGGCTGACCGGCGCTCGGCGCCCGCTCAGGTGCCCGTGGGCGGGCCAGGGAGTGCCGGCGGTGGCGCCGGCCGGGCGATGCCGCGCCGGCGCAGGTCCGCCTGGAGCTGGTCGGCCATCTGGCGGGTGGCCCGGCGGTTCAGGAAACTGGCCACCGCCGCGCCGGTGAGGAACGGCCCGAGGGTGGTGAGGTTGCGCCCGAAGCGGCGCAGCAGCATGTCCCGCATCTCCTTGCGGGCGGCGGTGCCGAGCACCGCGCCGACGCCAACGCCGGGCACCATCGGGTTGACCCCGCGCTGGGTGGCCCAGGAGTGCACCAGGGCCACCGCCCGCTGGCCGCCGGCGCCGGGCAGCGACACGCCGTGGATCTCGTGCAGCTCACCGATCAGTTTCAGCTCCACCGCCACGACGGCGACGGTCTCGGCGGCGAGCAGCACCGGCGCGGAGAGCAGTGTGGGCGCGACCGTCCACTCGACGGCGGCGACTCCGCCACCGGCCGCGCCGATCCCGGCCGTGGTGCGGGAGGCGTTGCGGATCAGACGCTCGGCCAGTGCGGCGTCGTCCAGGCCGGGAAAGTGCCGACGCAGGGTGGCCAGGTCGCGCACCGGCACGTGCGGGGCGATCTCGGCCACCGTGTCGACCATCCAGCGCACGGCGGCACGGGGCTTGAACAGGTCGGCGACGCCCCGGCTGCGGGCCTGGGACACCATCCGGGTGAGTAGTTGGCGTCGCCGGGCCGGCGCGATGTCGTCCTCGGTCAACGCCGCGACGGTGGCACCGAGGTCGTCCGCGCCGCCGTCGGTGGTGTCGCCTCGATCGCTCATGGGTGGAACCTCCCGGTGCTGTGGCTACCCGCTACGAGTCAAGCAGGTACCCACCGGCGTCGCACGCCTACACCGGTAGCGGCGGCCCCGATCAGGAGGCCGCCGCCGGTGTCGTGCGTGTCAGACGCACTCTCGGCAGATCAGCTCGCCGTTGCGCTCGACCGCCAGCTGGCTGCGATGGTGGACCAGGAAGCAGCGGGCACACCGGAACTCGTCCTGCTGCATCGGTAGCACCTTGACAGTGAGCTCCTCGTCGGCCAGGTCGGCACCGGGCAGCTCGAAGCTCTCGGCGACCTCGGCCTCGTCGACGTCCACCGCGCCCGACTGTGAGTCGACGCGTCGGGCCTTGAGCTCTTCCAGGCTGTCCTCGCCGAGGTCGACCTCGTCGCGACGCGGGGCGTCGTAGTCGGTGGCCATCGGATGTCACTCTCCCATATCGATGTTGTCGCTTCCGGTTGTAACGCCGGACGACGCTGTTTCGGTTCCGCTGGCCGGCAACCACTTGTGTCGGGCACCCGACCCACGGGACCGTACGGGTCGGGACCGCTGGGGCCACTCCCCTGCGAGCGCGGAACCTTACCCCCCCTTGGGCGAGGCATGTATACCGCCCTTGCGGCTGAGTTGTACGCCCCCGCACGCGAAGTTGTTCCCAATGTGATTCAGGCGACACGAAGATAGGGGTAGTAGTACCCGGTTCACGGTCGGCGCGCCGGCATGTCGGACTGTTTCCACGCGACGGCCGGACAACCGTTAACCTCAGCGGCGTATTCGACGGCCGGCGGTCAGTGCGATCGTTGGCGGCCGCCACCACCCACCTCAGGTCCGGGGAGCACCCAGATGAGTTTTGCGCGAGTGCGAGCACTCGTCGTCGTCGGCCTGCTGGGGGTCCTGGCGCTGGCGTTCGTGATCACCGCGATCGTCCGGGACAGCCAGGGCGAGGCCGGCGCGGCGGGCGGCTGCCCGGACGGTTGGCCGCTGGCCGACGTCACGCTGCACGAGCCCAAGGACGTCAAGATCAACGTCTTGAACGGGACCGACGAGCCGGGCCGGGCGGGCACCGTCGCCGACGACTTCCGCAACCGGAAGTTCCAGGTCAAGAAGGTCGGCAACGCGCCCAAGGGCATCGACGACGTCGCCGTGCTGAAGTTCGGCCCCAAGGGTGTCAGCTCCGCCCACCTGCTGAAGGCGTACTTCCTGAACAACGCCGAGCCGGTCTACGACGAGAAGCGCACCGACGACACGGTGGACGTGGTGCTGGGCAACGGCTTCCAGCAGCTCGCCACCACCACCGAGGTCAACCAGTCCCTCGGCGACCTGGGTCCGCCGGTCGCGCCGGCCGGCTCCTGCCCGTCCCCCGCCCCCAAGAAGTGACGGCCTGACCGGCGGCCCCCGACCGAAGTCAGGGGCCGCCGGAGGCATCCAGGGCGGCCAGCCGGTCGTGCAGCCCGGCGAAGAGCGCCGGCGGGGCCGCGATGACCAGGTCCGGGCCGGCCGGGTGACCGGCCAGGCCGGCGACCCGGGCGCCCGCCTCGGCGGCGATCAGGCCGCCGGCGGCCTGGTCCCAGGCCGACAGCCCCTTCTCGAAGTACGCGTCCAGTCGCCCCTCCGCGACCAGGCAGAGGTCCAGCGCGGCGGCGCCGAGGCGGCGGATGTCGCGTACCGAGGCGATCAGCCCGGCCACCACCGACGCCTGGTGCGCCCGTCGGCCGGCGTCGTAGCCGAAGCCGGTGCCGACCAGCGCCTGCCCCAGGTCGGTCTCGCCCGAACAGCGCAGCCGGACGCCGTCCCGCCACGCCCCGCCGCCGGCCGTGGCGGTCCACTCCTCACCGGTGTGCACGTTGCGCACCACGCCGGCCACCACCACCCCGTCGACCTCGGCGGCCAGCGACACCGCGCAGTACGGCAACCCGTAGAGGTAGTTCACGGTGCCGTCGATCGGGTCGACGATCCACCGCACCCCGCCCGGCGCCACCGGACCGGCCTGGGTCGTGCCGTACTCCTCGCCCAGGACCGCGTCCCCCGGTCGCAGCCGGCGCAGCGCGTCGAGAACCTGGCGCTCGACGGCCCGGTCCGCGGCCGTGACCACGTCGGTGACCGTGCTCTTGGTGGCCGCCACGGAGACGCCCTCGACCCGCATCCGGTACGCGGTCGCCGCGGCGTCCCGCGCCACCTCGATCGCGATGGTCAACAATTCCCGCGGTGGCGGTGCCGAACGGTCCATTCCAGGGTCCCCTTCCGGCACGACCGGGGCGTTGCGGGCCGTGCGCGAGTATCATCCTTACAAAGTCCACATCTGCGCCGAATCGGCGGTCCCGCCGCCGTTACGCCGTGCGGCGCAGGATGATCGCCGCAGACGGCGTTACAATTCACCCCTGCCCACGCGCCACGGACCGCCGAGACCCCGGCCGGTCCGGGACACGGGGGTCCCTCAACCACATCGCCCGGCCCGGTTGACCCACGCCGTGCCGGACGACCCGGCCGTGCCCGCTCTTCGCCTCCGGAAGGTCATTCGTGACAGAACCCCGCCAGCCCGGCGCCGACGTTCGCTCGCTCACCGACACTCTGATCGCCCACGCGCAGAGCGCTGGCGGTCAGCTCACGTCGGCTCAGCTCGCGCGCACCGTCGAGACCGCCGAGGTGACTCCGGCCCAGGCCAAGAAGATCCTGCGGGCGCTCTCCGAGGCGGGAGTGACCGTGGTGGTGGACGGCTCGGCGAGTACCCGCCGCCGGGTCGCCGCGGCTCGCTCGACGACCCCCGCGTCCCGAGCCACCACCGCCAAGACGACCAAGAAGGCCGCCGCGCCCGCCCCGAAGCAGGCGCCCGCCTCCGACGAGGCGCAGCCGGCGCCGGCCCCGCGCAAGGTGGCCGCCCGCAAGGCCGCCGGCAGCACCGCCGGAGTCGCCGCCGCCGCGGCCGCCCCGGCCAAGGCGACCAAGTCCACCCGCGCCACCAAGGCGACGGTGGCCGCGGCGGCCGGCGCCAAGCCGGTCAAGGCCGCCGGCAAGGCCAAGGGCGAGGGGGCCGACGGCGCCGAGGGTGAGATCGACCCGGAGGAGCTGGCCGCCACCATCGAGGACGTGGTGGTCGAGGAGCCGGCCGAGCTGGCCCAGGCCGCCGAGACCGACGCCGCCGCGTCGGCCACCGACAATGACTTCGAGTGGGACGACGAGGAGTCCGAGGCGCTCAAGCAGGCCCGGCGCGACGCCGAGCTGACCGCCTCCGCCGACTCCGTCCGGGCGTACCTGAAGCAGATCGGCAAGGTCCCGCTGCTCAACGCCGAGCAGGAGGTGGAGCTGGCCAAGCGGATCGAGGCCGGGCTCTACGCCGCCGAGCAGCTGCGCGCGGCCGACGAGGGCGAGGAGAAGCTCGCCCGGGAGATGGTCCGCGACCTGGGCTGGATCTCCCGCGACGGCGAGCGCGCCAAGAACCACCTGCTCGAGGCGAACCTCCGTCTCGTCGTGTCCCTCGCCAAGCGGTACACGGGGCGCGGGATGGCCTTCCTCGACCTGATCCAGGAGGGCAACCTCGGTCTCATCCGGGCGGTCGAGAAGTTCGACTACACCAAGGGTTACAAGTTCTCCACGTACGCCACCTGGTGGATCCGGCAGGCCATCACCCGCGCCATGGCCGACCAGGCCCGCACCATCCGCATCCCGGTGCACATGGTCGAGGTCATCAACAAGCTCGGCCGCATACAGCGCGAGCTGCTCCAGGACCTGGGCCGCGAGCCCACCCCGGAGGAGCTGGCCAAGGAGATGGACATCACACCCGAGAAGGTGCTGGAGATCCAGCAGTACGCTCGGGAGCCCATCTCGCTGGACCAGACCATCGGCGACGAGGGCGACAGCCAGCTCGGTGACTTCATCGAGGATTCCGAGGCCGTGGTCGCCGTCGACGCCGTCTCGTTCTCGCTCCTGCAGGACCAGCTCCAGCAGGTGCTGCAGACGCTCTCCGAGCGGGAGGCGGGCGTCGTACGGCTGCGCTTCGGCCTGACCGACGGTCAGCCGCGGACGCTTGACGAGATCGGTCAGGTCTACGGGGTGACCCGGGAGCGGATCCGGCAGATCGAGTCCAAGACGATGTCCAAGCTGCGGCACCCGTCCCGGTCGCAGGTTCTTCGGGATTACCTGGACTGAGCCTGTTTCGTCAACCGAACGTGTCGTTTTGACCACCTGGCGTGCAACGCCAGTTGGTGATCGTCCGGATGCACGAATGTGATCGTTGACGTGGCACCCTGGGTTCACGGCACACTGTCCCTGCCATGTGTGACCTCGGTCCCCCGCGGGCACACAGGGAAGGCAAGGCCCAGCACGGGTGTTGCACGATAGGTGAGCAACGACCGAAGAGATTGTTCATCGGTGACGACCAGAGGAGGAAGGCGATGACCCCGACCCTCACGCCGCCGCCCGAGACGGTGGCTCCCCCAGCCGCCGATGAACGGTGCGACCGCTGCAATGCTGCCGGCAAGCTCCGGATCACTCTCTCGGGTGGGAGCGAGCTGGTGTTCTGTGGGCACCACGCGAACAAGTACGCGGAGGATCTCGTGAAGATCACCGTTCGGTTCGCGACGGACCCCGAGTTCAGCTGGCGTGGCGCCGATCTGATGGCGAACTGAGTCCGCAACCCGACATAGCCGGCCGGAGGTACCCGAGAGGGTGCCTCCGGTCGGCTTTTTCCTGTCTGGCCCCGCCGAGCGCCCGGCAAGATCTGCGCAACTTCAGGGATGTTGTCGGTTCCGACGCGCGAGAGGCAGCAACATCCCCGAAGTTGCCCAGATCTTGAGCGCCCCGCGCCCTTCCGCGTCCCTCGGTGCCGTCCGTGTCCCCCTGCACCGCCCTGCGCCCTCCGCGCCGCGCAGCCCCGCACCCGCACCCGCACCCGCACCCGCACCCGCACCCGCAAGATCGTGCTCGAACCAGGATTTAGTGGCCTCATAGACGCGCTGACACCACTAAATCAATGATCGAGCGTGATCTTGGTGCGGCGCGCAACACGAGCAGAGCCGCTCGGCACCGACATGGGTGCTTGTGGTGCTCACGTTGCCGAGGGTGCCCAGGGCGCTCGGCGGTCCGGTGGCGGAGGGACGCCCCGGGTCATCGGGTCCGTGTGCCTGGAGTGCGGCTGGTGCCCGGGTACGTCGGGGCCTGAGTGCTGAGGTCGTTCGTCCCGTGCCTGGGGTACGTGGGGTCAGAGGGTCTGCACGGTGGCGATGCGTTCCTCTAGCTGCTCGATGGTGGCCTGGGCGCTCGGCGGCCCGCCGCAGAGCCGGCGCAGCTCGGCGTGGATCTTGCCGTGCGGCTGGCCGGTGCGGTGGTGCCGGGCGGCCACCAGGGCGTTGAGTTGGCGGCGGAGCGCCACACGGCGCTGGGCGGCACTCATGGGTACCGGCGGCGCCGCTGAGGGCGCAGCGGCCGGCTGAGCGGCCCGCTCGGCGGTACGGCGGCGCTGGGCGGCGAGTTGGTCGGCCTGCCGCTTGGTGAGCAGCAGGGAGACCTGGTCGGCGGTGAGCAGACCGGGCAGGCCGAGGTACTCCTCCTCCTCGGGCGTACCGGCCTGGGCGGCGGTCCCGAAGGACGCGCCGTCGAAGATCACCTGGTCCAGTTCGGCGGTCGCCGAGAGCGCGGCGAACCGCTTCTCCAACTCCCCACTGGCCTGGTCGTCGCGCTGGGCGCGCTCCAGCAGGTCGTCGTCGAACCCGTCGGCCTCCTTGGGTTTGCCCAGGACGTGGTCCCGCTCGTTCTCCATCTCACTGGCCAGCCCGAGCAGGTGCGGCACGCTGGGCAGGAAGACCGAGGCGGTCTCGCCGGGGCGACGGGCCCGCACGAACCGGCCGATCGCCTGGGCGAAGTAGAGCGGCGTGCTGGCGCTGGTGGCGTAGACGCCGACGGCGAGCCGGGGGATGTCGACACCCTCGGACACCATCCGCACCGCGACCAGCCACCGCTGGTCGGACGCCGCGAACGTCGCGATCCGCGCGGACGCGCCCTGGTCGTCGGAGAGGACCACGGCGGCCTTCTCACCGGTCACCTGCTCGATCAGCTTGGCGTACGAGCGGGCGGTCTGCTGGTCGGTGGCGATGATCAGGCCACCGGCGTCGGGCATCCCCGCGTTGCGCAGCACGGTGAGCCGGGCGTCGGCGGCCCGCAGCACCTGCGGCATCCAGTCCCCCGCCGGGTCCAGGGCGGTCCGCCACGCCTGCGCCACCAGGTCCTGGGTCATCGGCTCGCCGAGGCGGGCCGCCAGTTCGTCCCCGGCGTTGGTACGCCAGCGGGTCTCCCCCGAATACGCGAGGAAGAGCACCGGCCGGACGACCCCGTCGCGCAGCGCGTCGGCGTAGCCGTACACCGAGTCGGCGCGCGAGCGCAGCAGCCCGTCCCCGCCCCGCTCGTACTCGACGAAGGGGATCGGGTTGTCGTCGGAGCGGAACGGCGTACCGGTGAGCATCAACCGGCGTACGGCCGGCTCGAAGGCGGCCTTGACCCCGTCGCCCCAGGTACGGGAGTCGCCGGCGTGGTGGATCTCGTCGAGGATGACCAGGGTGCGCCGGGTCATCGTGCGGCGCCGGTGTACCTGCGGGGCCATGCCGACCTGGGCGTAGGTGATCACCGCACCGTGGAAGTCGGCGGCGGAGTGCACGTCGGCGTTGCGGAACGCGGCGTCGAGCTGGATGCCCACCCGGGCTGCGGCCTCGGCCCACTGGGTCTTCAGGTGCTCGGTCGGGGCCACCACGGTGACCGCCTCGACGGTGCCGTCGGCCAGCAGCTCGGCGGCGATGCGCAGGGCGAAGGTGGTCTTGCCGGCGCCCGGTGTGGCGACCGCGGTGAAGTCGTCGGTACGACGGCGCAGGTACTCCACCAGGGCCTTGCGCTGCCAGGCACGCAGTGCCGGGAACGTCTCTAGCACCGGTGTCCGGGCTGCCACGCGAAGCTCCTCTCCGACCGCACGAGGGCGGACACCGGGCGAGGGCCACGAGTACCGCCGCCCATGAAAACGCCTCCGCGCAGAAGCTGCCGCGAAGGCCGACTCAGCATAACCAGCGCGCGCCCGTGGGCCCAGGCGACGCCACGCTGGTCACATCCGTGACCCTCACCAGGGCTCGCCGGTGCGCGGTGGCCGCAACGCCGCCACCGGCGCGGACCAGCGGCGACGCATCGCCACCAGGCGCAACCCGAACACCCCGACGGCGGCGGCGATGAGCGGTACCGGGCCGGTCTGGCCGGTCCGGTACAGCAGCGCCACCGCGACCGAGCCGGCCAGCGCGGCCACCGCGTAGATCTCCCGGCGCAGCACCACCGGGATCTCCGCGGTGAGCAGGTCCCGGCCCAGACCGCCGCCGATCGCGGTCAGCATGCCGATCAGGCAGGCGCCGACGGCCGGCACCCGGGCGTCGAGCGCCTTGAGCGTGCCGGTCACGGTGAACAGCGCGAGGCCGGCCGCGTCGAGCACCAGCACGGTGGTGCGCAGCCGGGCGAGTTGCGGGTGCAGCCAGAACACGGCGACCGCGGCGACCGCGGCGGTGGTGGCGTACCGCCAGTCGGCGAAGGCCAGCGGCGGCACCTCGTCGATGGCCAGGTCGCGGAAGATCCCGCCGCCGAGCGCGGCGACGAAGCCGACGAACGCCACACCGAAGAGGTCGAGCCGTTTGGCCACCGCGGCCGAGGCGCCGGAGGCGGCGAACACCGCGACGCCGGTCAGGTCGGCGAGGAGCAGGGCGGTGGAGGTGGTCACCGCCGCAGGCTACGTCGCCGACCGGAGCACCGGCCCGGGTTCACTCGCTGTACGAGTCGTAGATCTCCTTGCACTTGGGGCAGACCGGGGAGCCCGGCTTGGCCGCCTTGGTGACCGGGAAGGTCTCGCCGCAGAGCGCGACCACGAAGGTGCCCATGACGGCACTCTCGGCGATCTTCTCCTTGCGGACGTAGTGGAACATTTCCGGACCGGTGTCGGCGTCCTTCAGCTCCGGACGCTCGAGAACCTCTGTGCTCACGTCTGCACCTCCAACCGACAAGTTTGGCAGGTCATCACGGCCGGGTCCACCTGAGGCCGGTCGCCCTCGGACCCCGTACGGTGCCCGTGTGACTGACTTTCGCATCAGCTATGGCACCGAGGTCGCCGCAGCCCTGCGCGACGGCCGACCCGTCGTCGCCCTGGAGAGCACCATCGTCTCGCACGGCCTGCCCCGCCCGCAGAACCTGCGGGTGGCGCGGGACATCGAGCAGGCGGTCCGGGACGCCGGGGCGGTGCCGGCGACGATCGGCATGATCCGTGGCGAGTTGGTGGTCGGTCTGGACGACGCGCAGCTCACCCGACTGGCCACCGTCGATGGTGTGACGAAGCTCTCGGTGCGCGACCTGGCCGTGGCGGCGGCGACCGGCGCGGACGGGGCCACCACCGTGGCCGCGACCAGCGCGGTGGCCGCGGCGGCCGGGATCGGGGTGTTCGCGACCGGCGGGCTGGGCGGGGTGCACCGGGAGGCGGAGCACACCTTCGACGAGTCGGCGGACCTGGTCACCCTGGCCCAGACGCCGATCACGGTGGTCTGCGCCGGGGTCAAGTCGATCCTCGACGTGGGCGCGACCCTGGAACGGCTGGAGACCCTCGGGGTCGCCGTGCTCGGCTACCGCACCCGACGGTTCCCCGGCTTCTACCTCACCGACGCCGGCTTCGACCTGGACTGGTCGGTGGACTCGCCGGAGCAGGTAGCCGCCGTGCTGGCCGCCCGGGACGAGCACGCCGTGCACACCGGCGCCCTGCTCGTGGCCAACCCGCTGCCGGTCGACGAGCAGCTCGACCCGGAGCTGCACGACCGGACCCTGGCCGAGGGCCTGGCCCTGCTGGAGCGGGACGGGGTGACCGGCAAGGCCGTCACGCCGTACCTGCTGGCACACTTCCACTCGGCCACCGAGGGCGCGAGCCTCGCGGTGAACATCCGCATCATCCTGCGCAACGCCGACCTGGCCGCGCGCATCGCGGTCGCCGCGGTCGCCCGCGCCTCCGCCGTCCCGGCATGACCCCTGGGACCCGCGTGGTGGTCGTCGGAGACGTGATCACCGACGTGGTCGCGGTGCTCACCGGGCCGCTCGCGGCCGGTACGGACACCGCCGCCGAGATCAGCCTCGGCGGCGGCGGGCAGGCGGCCAACACCGCTGCCTGGGTGGCCGCGCAGGGGGTCGCCGTCACGCTCGTCGGCGCGGTCGGCGACGACGCCGCGGGCGGCGACCGGATGGCCGAGTTGGCCCGCGCGGGCGTGGACTGCGTCCTCGAGCGGGTGCCGGGCGTCCCCACCGGCACGGTGATCGTGCTGACCGCCGACGGCGAGCGGACCATGGTCACGTCGCGGGGCGCGAACCTGCGGTTGAGCGCCGAGCACGTCGAGAAGGCCGTCGCGGCGGCGCCCGACGCGGGGCATCTGCACCTGTCCGCGTACACCCTGTTGGACGACGCGTCGCGCGCAGCGGGGCTGCGGGCGTTGGCCGCCGCCCGCGAGCGCGGGCTCACCACAAGCGTCGACGCGGCCTCCGCGGGGCCGCTGCGGCGCGTCGGTGCGCGGACCTTCCTGGGTTGGGTACGCGATGTCGACCTGCTCCTGGTCAACGCGGACGAGGCCACCGTGCTGGCCGGCGGGCTGGACCCGGCGGCGCAGGGGCGGGCGTTGTCGGCGACGGCCCGGCGGGTGGTGGTCAAACGTGGCGCGGCGGGCGCGGTGTGGGTCGAGGGCCGCACGGCCACGGTCAGCGTGGCGGCGGCCCGGCGGGTGGCGGTGGTGGACGTCACCGGGGCCGGCGACGCCTTCGCGGCCGGCCTGCTGACCGCCTGGCTCGGCGGAGCCACCGCGACCGCGGCCCTGGACCGCGCGACCGAGCTGGGGGCGCTGGCCGTCTCCAGCGTCGGCGCCCGACCACCGGCCTGAGGCGTCGGAGCCCTGGCCCGCGTTTGGCGGGTCAGGGCTCGACGTCGATGATCTTGTGTGGGTGCTCTTCGGTGGTGAGGCTCATCGGTGGGGCCTCGTCCCGCCGCCGGGGATGGAACCGGTTGGCCAGCCGGTGCTCCTCCTTGGGCGGCCGGTCGTTGGCCAGCAGCACGGCCAGCCACGGGATGAGCACCATGCCGACGGCGCACAGCGGCAACCAGAGCCAGAGCAGGGGTGCCTTCGCGCCGACCAGGATCGCTCCGGCCACGATGCAGGCCACCCGGATGCCCATCATGAGGACATAGCGGCGCTGACGGCTGGTGAGCTGATCGTGCTGGCTGCGCGAGGCATCGGTGATCAGAATCGGCTGGTACGCCTGACGCTTCACCATGGACCTCCTCGAGGGGATTACGCCTCATCCTGTCACCACGAAGCCGTGATCAGCGAATATCGAGTCATCCCGGTACGTGTTACGCGCGTGGTACGCTGCGCCTCGTGGGCAGCAGGTTCAGCTTCACCGACGAGGCGTTGGCCAACCTGAGGGTCTACGACGTCACACCCGGGGAAGTCTGGGAGGCACTGCACAGCGCGCGGCGGGTCATCCGCCACCTGGGCGACGACGTGATGGTGGTCTACGCCGCCGCCCGCCGGGGCCGCCGGCTGGCGGTGCTGCTCGCCGAGGCCGATGGCACCGACAACGACTGGGACATCCTCTCCGCCCGCGAGCTGAGCGACGTCGAGTCCAAGCGCTACGACGAGGCCGTGCGGAGAGATCGCCGATGAGGGGAGCCGTGACGATGCACCGCAACGACGCGACGAAGCAGTTCCACAGCGGCGACGACCGGCTCGCCGAGCTGATCGACGAGAGCCCCGCGGTGGACCTGCCGACACCCGACACCGACGTGCCGATGGTGAGCCGGTCGGTCCGGCTGCCGCTGGACACCTACGAGCGGGTCCGGGCCGCCGCCGACGCCCGGGGCATCGGGGTCACCACGCTGATGCGGCAGTGGATCGAGGCCGGCCTCGCCGACCTGGACGACTCGGCCACCGTCTCGCTGGCCGACGTCCGGCGCGCGCTGGCCTCCCTGGCACACCCCACCGCCGCCTGAACGTCAGCCCTTCTCGGCCTTCGCCGCCGCCTTCATCTGCTGCTTGTACTCCCGCACCCGGCGCAGCGAGTCGGCGTCGGTGACGTCCGCCACCGACCGGTAGGCGCCGGGGTCGCCGTACCCGCCGGCCGCCGTGCGCCAGTCCTGCGGGGTCACCCCGAACCGCTTGCCGAGCAGCGCCACGAAGATCTGCGCCTTCTGCTTTCCGAAGCCGGGCAGGTCGGCGACCCGCCGCAGCAGCTCCGGCCCGTCGGCGACGTCCGACCACAGCAGCGCCGCATCGCCGTCGTAACGCTCCACGAGCACCCGGCAGACCTCCTGCACCCGGCTCGCCATCGCCTTCGGGAACCGGTGCAGCGCGGGCGGGGTGGCGAAGAGCGCGACCAGCGCCTCGGTGTCGTAGCCGGCCAACTCCGCCGCGTCCAGGTCGTGGCCGAGCCGCTGCGCCAGCACGTACGGCGACGAGAAGGCCTTCTCCATCGAGACTTGTTGATCAAGAACCATGCCGACCAGCAGGGCCAGCGGGCTGCGCTCCAGCAGCCGGTTCGCCTCGGGGTCGATGGGGAGCACGAGCGTCATGGCCACCATCCTGCCCGGCGCACCGACCCGGCCGGACACCGACGCTCCGACGGCTACCGGCGGGTGCCGCCGACCCGGGACGCGACGCGGGGCAGGATGGCGACGTGGACGAATACGACATGCTGCTCTCCCCCGCCGGCGTCGACGCGCTGCGGACCGCGCTGACCCGGGCCGGGTTCACCAGCAACGGCATCGCCGAACGGCTCGGCCCGCAGGCCACCGCCTCGGTGGCGCGCAACGACTACCGGGCCGCGCTGCGCGCCACCGAGGACCGCGATCCGCTCGCCACGCTGATCCGGCTGTTCATCTGCGACCAGACCGAGCCGGAGGACGCCGTCGCCGCCGCGCTGGCCCCGTTGGGGCTCGACGAGGCGCTGGCTGGCGGGCTCGTCGAGCGGTACGACGAGGGCCTGCGCGCCGGCGTCGACCTGGAGCCGTACGGCGACGACTGGTGGGTCCTCGCCGACGTGCCGGCCAGCGCCCGGCCGGGTCGACCGCTGCATGCCGAACACGTGCTCGGCATCGGCGGCGCCACCCACACCCTGATCGGGGCGACCGTGCGCCGGCCCGTCGGCGCGGCGCTGGACCTGGGCACCGGTTCCGGCGTCCAGGCCCTGCACCTCGCCACCCACGCCGACACGGTGACCGCCACGGACCTCTCCGAGCGGGCCCTGCGCTTCGCCGCCACGAACGCCGCCCTCAACGGCCAGGACTGGGAGCTGCTGCGCGGCGACATGGTCGCACCGGTGGCCGGCCGCCGGTTCGACCTGGTGGTGAGCAACCCGCCGTTCGTGGTCGGCCCCGGCACCACCACGCACGTCTACCGCGACTCGGGGCGGGTGGGTGACGCCATCGCCGCCGAGCTGGCCGCCGCCGCCCCCGGCCTGCTCACCGAGGGCGGCACCATGCAGTACCTGGCGAACTGGGTGCACGTCGCCGGCGAGGAGTGGGACGAGCGAGTCGCCGGCTGGTTCGCCGGTACCGGCCTGGACGCCTGGGTGATCCAGCGCGAGGTTGCCGACCCAATGGCGTACGTCGACCTGTGGCTCACCGACGTCGGTGAGGGCGCCGACCCGCAGCGGGCGGCCGTCTGGCTGGACTGGTTCGACCAGCACAAGATCGAGGCGATCGGCTTCGGAATCGTCTCGCTGCGCCGTGGCGGGCACGCCGATCCGGTGGTCCGCGTGGAGGACCTGCGCCAGCGGGTCCAGCCGCCGCTGGGCGACCAGATCGGCGCCTGGTTCGACCGCCAGGACTTTCTGCGGGTACGCGACACCGAGGCGTTGCTCGCCGAGCGCTACCGGGCCGCCGACGGTCTCCAGCTCCGCCAGGAGGCCACCATGGGTGACGAGGGCTGGGCGGTGGACCGGCAGGTGCTCGCGATGCCGCACGGCCTGCGCTGGACCGAGGAGATCGACCCGTTGGTGCTGGCGCTGGTCGGCGGGGCGGACGGTCGCCTACCGCTGCGCGACCAGCTCGCCCTGCTCGCGGCGGCCCACGACGTGGAACCCGACGAACTGGCCGAGGCCGCCGGCCCGATCGTCGCGCACCTGGTCGAGCGCGGCTTCATCGAGCCGGTGACGGCGTGAGGCCGCCGACCCACGCGGTGCCGGCGGCGTCCCGCATTCCCGCGTTGGTGCCGCCGGCGGCGCTGGTGCTCGGGTCGGCGCTGGTGCTCGGGTCGGCGCTGGTGCTCGGGTCGGCGGGGGTGCTCGGGTCGGCGGGGGTGCGCTGATGCGGGCGGTGGTGCAGACGGTCGAACGGGCCCGGGTGACGGTGGACGACGAGGTGGTCGGTGCGATCGAGAACGGCCTGCTGGTGCTGCTCGGCGTGACGCACACCGACACCGCCGAGACCGCCGCGACGATGGCCCGCAAGGTGCACGAGCTGCGGATCCTGGACGACGAGCGGTCCGCCGCCGACGTCGGGGCGCCGATCCTGGTGGTCAGCCAGTTCACCCTCTACGGCGACGCCCGCAAGGGCCGCCGTCCGAGTTGGACGGCAGCAGCCCCCGCCGAGGTGGCCGAACCCCTGGTGAACGCGGTCGTGCAAGCGCTCCGCGACCGTGGCGCGAAGGTCGAGACCGGCCGCTTCCGCACCCACATGCTCGTCGAAAGCACCAACACAGGCCCGAAAACCATCCTCCTAGACCTCTAACCCCACCCCCTCCACCCCCCACCCCTCCACCTGCCCCACCCCCTTCCGGCGTTGATCAAGAGGTTCGCGTCAAATTACGCGCGGTTCTTGACGCGAACCTCTTGATCACCGGGGCCGAGGGCGGGGCGGGCGGGGCGGGGCCGGCCGGGGTGGGCGCGGGCCGGGGTGGGCCGGGTGGGTGGGCGGCAAGCGGTCTGGTGACAGTTTTTTGGGGCGATCCTGCGGGATTGCTGTCGGGTCCGCGATCAGCTCACTCCCGTTTCACGTCCTGCCCGCCAAGCTGTGTTTCACACCGGCACCACTGGGCCGGAGACACGGCACAGACGTGGATACGGGGAGACAGAGATGGTCCTGCAGATGACGGAACACCGGACGCGCCCGGCTACCAGCACCGAGACCGACGCCCTCACCGACCTGGACGCCACCGACGAGCGTGGCATCTCCACCGACCTGGTCCGGGCGTATCTCAACGGGATCGGCCGGACGAAGTTGCTGACCGCCGCGCAGGAGGTGGACCTGGCCCGACGGGTCGAGGCCGGCCTGTTCGCCGAGGAGAAGCTCGCCACCTGCACTCCGGTCTCGGAGGAGCTGCGGTCCGACCTGGAGCTGATCGTCGCCGAGGGTCGCGCCGCCAAGGACCACCTGCTGGAGGCGAACCTGCGGCTGGTGGTCAGCATCGCCAAGCGCTACACCGGACGCGGGATGGCCTTCCTCGACCTGATCCAGGAGGGCAACCTCGGTCTCATCCGGGCGGTGGAGAAGTTCGACTACGCCAAGGGTTACAAGTTCTCCACGTACGCCACCTGGTGGATCCGGCAGGCCATCACCCGCGCCATGGCCGACCAGGCCCGCACCATCCGCATCCCGGTGCACATGGTCGAGCAGGTCAACCGGATGGTCCGGGCCCGCCGCGAGCTGGCGGTCACGCTGGGCCGCGAGCCCAGCGTCGGCGAGGTCGCCCGTGCCCTGGAGATCCCCGAGTTCCAGGTCATCGAACTCATCTCGTACGACCGGGAGCCGGTCAGTCTGGACCAGGCCGTCGGCGACGACGGGGAGAGCGCGCTCGGCGACTTCGTGGCCGCCGTGGACCCGCGTACCGACCCCGGCGAGGGGGCCGCACAGGGCGAGCTGCGCAACGAGGTGAGCATCGTGCTGGCTACGCTGTCGCAGCGGGAGCAGGCGGTCATCCGGCTCCGGTTCGGGCTGGACGACGGCCGGCAGCGCACCCTGGACGAGGTCGGCCGGGAGTTCGGCCTGTCCCGCGAGCGCATCCGGCAGATCGAGAAGGTGACGCTGCTCAAGCTGCGCGCGCCCGAGCGGGCCCAGCGCCTGGAGGCGTACGCCTGCTGACACGTCCACATTCCTGGAAGGCCCCGGCGGTTCGCCGGGGCCTTCCCTGCTGCCCGGATGGTTGACTGCACACACCCGACGAGAGGGCACCCGTGAACTGGACGTTGGAAGTCGTGATCGTGCCCGTGTCGGATGTGGACCGGGCGAAGGGGTTCTACGCCGACCAGCTCGGCTTCGCCGTCGACCACGACACCGTGATCGGCGACGACGCGCGCATCGTGCAGCTGACCCCGCCCGGTTCCGGCTGCTCGATCGTCATCGGCAAGGGCGTCGTGCCGGAGATGCCGCCGGGCTCGCTCAAGGGCTTGCAGCTCGTGGTGCCCGACCTGAAGCGCGCCCACGCCGAGCTGGTCGAGCGGGGGGTGGAGGTCAGCGAGATCCAGGTGGTGGGCGTCAACCCCGAACCGGTGCCCGACCCGCTGGACAATGTCGGCTTCGTCTTCTTCGCCGACCCGGACGGCAACACCTGGGGCGTACAACAGATCTCCAGCCGCGCCTGACCGGCGCGCGCCCGCAGAGCCGCCGGGGGCCGGTGCAGCCTCACAGCCGCCGGGGGCCGGTGTCGGGGCGGGCGGCCACGCCGCCGACGCGTACCTGGGCGTGCAGGACCGAGATGCCGTCCGGGCGGGCGAGCACCGGGTTGAGGGTCACCGAACGCACCCGGGGCTGCTCGTCGGCGAGCTGACCAACCCGCAGCAGCAGGTCGGCCAGGGCGGCGCGGTCCACCGGCGCGGCGCCCCGGTGCCCCCGCAACAACGGGGCCGCGCGCGGTTCGTCGACCAACTCGGCGGCGTCGGTGTCGGTGAGCGGTACCGCCCGCCAGGCCCGGTCCCCGAGCAGGTCGGTGGCGACGCCGCCGAGACCGAAGCCGACCACCGGCCCGAACGCCGGGTCCTCCACCAGCTCCACCACGCAGGCCACCCCGGGCGGGACCATCGGCTGCACCAGCACGTCCGCGCCGAAGTCGGCGGCCAGCTCGGTGTACGCGCGGCGCACGTCCGCCTCGTCGCGCAGGTCGAGACGGACCGCGCCCAGGTCGAGCCGGTGCCGGAGTCCGGGATCGGCGGCCTTGAGCGCCACCGGGAAACCCACCCGCGCCGCCGCCTCGGCCGCCGCGTCGACCGTGGCCGCCGGCTTCGAGGGCACGGTCTCGATGCCGTACGCGGCCAGCAGCGCCGCCGCGTCGGCCGGGTCGGCGCGCAGCGCGGCCTGTGCGGCGTCCCGGCCGATCCCGGGCAGCTCGGGTGCCACGCCGGACGGGCGGTCCAGCCACCGCGCGTACCGGTGCACCCGGGCGAGGGCGCGCACGGCCTCCTCCACCCCGCCGTACGCGGGCACCCCGGCCGGCAGCCGGCCGACCAGGAACGTCGCCACCGTCGGTTTGCCCAGGGCGAGGGCCGCCGGCAGCGCGGCGGTGACGTCGGCGTCCACATCGGTGCGTTGTCCGGCCAGCGGTGGGGCGAAGACCACGACGAGGGCGTCCACCCGGTCGTCGCCGGCCGTCTCGGCGAGTGCGGTGGCGAACTCGGCGGCGCCGGCGCTCGGCCCGACGTCGCGGGGATAGCCGTCGGCGACGGTCAGGCCCTGCCCGACGCAGGCCGTGGCCGCCAACCCGGTCAGCGCCGAGGAGTTGCCGACCACACCGACCCGACCGCCCGTCGGCAGCGGCTGGTTGGCCAGCAGCACCCCCACGTCGAGCAGCTCCGCCACGGTGTCCACCCGGATCACCCCGGACTGGGCGAAGAGCGCGGCCACCGCCACCTCGTCCGGGCCGGCAGCGTCACCGACCCCGGGCGGGCGGGCCGGCGAGGCGAGCGCCACCACCGGTTTGGCGCGGCCGATCCGCCGGGCCAGCCGGGCGAACTTGCGCGGGTTACCGAACGTCTCCAGATACAGCATGATCACGTCGGTGCCGGGGTCGTCCTGCCAGTACTGCAACAGGTCGTTGCCGGAGACGTCGGCCCGGTTGCCGGCCGAGACGAAGCTGGACAGGCCGAGGCCACGCCGGTCCGCCTCGGCGAGCAGCGCCACCCCGAACGCGCCGGACTGGCTGAAGATGCCGACCCGACCGGCCGGCGGCAGCGCCGGCGCGAGCGTGGCGTTGAGGCGTACCGTCGGATCGGTGTTGGCCACGCCCAGACAGTTCGGGCCGACGACCCGCATGCCCGCGGTGTGCGCCGCGCGGACCAGCGCCCGCTGGGTGGCCGCGCCCTCCGGTCCGGCCTCGGCGAAGCCGGCCGAGATCACGACGAGGCCGTGCGCCCCGGCGGCGGCCGCGTCGGCGACCACCCCGGTCGCCGCCTCCGGCGGGACCGCCACCACCGCCAGGTCCACCGCCACGCCGGCGTCGACAGCACGGGGGTACGCGGGCAGCCCGGCCACCGTCGCCGCGCTCGGATGCACCGGCACCACCGAACCGGTGAAACCGCCGTCGCGCAGGTGCCCGAGCACCGCCGCGCCGACGCCCTGGCCGGTGGCGCTCGCGCCGTAGACGGCGATGCCGCGCGGAGCGAGCAGCCGGGCGATCGAACGCGCCTCGGTGCGGTGCTCGCGGCCGCGCTGCACCTCAAGGGTGGCCTCGGTCGGGGCGATCGGGAAGCTGAGGTGTACCACGCCGTCGGCGTACGCGCGCTGGACCTGGTAGCCGAAGTCGGCGAAGACCCGCAGCATCGTCCCGTTGGCCGGCAGCACCTCGGCGACGAAGCTCATGATGCCGTTGCGCCGGGCGGCGTCGGCCAGGTGCTCCATCAACACCGAACCGATCCCGCGGCCCTGGAAGGCGTCCTCCACGACGAAGGCCACCTCCGCCTCCGGCGCCTGCGGGCCGAGCCGCTCGTACCGGCCGACCGCGACGATCCGGTCGGCGGCCAGCACCACGAACGCCTCCCGGTCGTGGTGGTCGACCGTCACGAACCGGATCAGATCCCGCTCCGGAATGCGCGGGTACGGCGAGAAGTACCGCAGGTAGCGGGTGCGCTCGGAGAACCGGCTGTGCATCGCCACGATCCCCGGCGCGTCGCTCGGCTCGATCTGCCGCAACTGGACGGTGCTGCCATCGCTGAGCAGCACGTCGACGGTCTGGTCCACGCTCGTCACCGCAGAACGGCCCGGCTCAGTCCCGCGGGTCGTACGGGTCGAGCCCGAGCAGCGGGAAGACGGTCTTGCGGGTCGCCGCGATCGCCCGGTCCACCGCGTTCGGCTCACCCGTCGGCTGCCACGGCTCGTACGACGGGTCGGCGTCGTCGGTCATCCGCAGCGGGATCTCCCGGCCCGGTCGACGTGCCGCCGCCAGTTCCCGCCAGGCCAGCGGGGTGAGCGTCGCCGGGTCGATCGGATCGCCGGTCGCCACGGCGAGCAGGTGCGCCCACGCCCGGGGCACCGCCTCGACCAACGCGTACCCGCCGCCGCCGGTGGCCACCCAGCGGCCCTCGCACAGCTCGTCGGCGAGCGCCCGCAGCGCCAGGTAGGTGGCGCGCTGCCCGTCCACCGTCAGGTTCAGATCGGCCAGCGGATCGAGCCGGTGCCCGTCCGCGCCGCACTGGCTCACCAGCACCTGCGGCCGGAACGCGCGCAGCACCGACGGCACGATCGCGTGGAACGCCCGCTGCCAGCCGCTGTCGTCGACGCCCGGCGGCAACGGCATGTTCACCGCGCTGCCCTGCGCCCCCGGCCCGCCGGTCTCGTCGGGGAAGCCGGTGCCGGGGAAGAGCGCGAGCGGCGTCTCGTGCAGGCTGACCGTGAGCACCCGCGGGTCGTCCCAGAAGATCTCCTGCACCCCGTCGCCGTGGTGCACGTCCACGTCGACGTACGCGATCCGATCGGCGCCCAGGTCGAGCAGGCGGGCGATGGCCACCGCCGGGTCGTTGTAGACGCAGAAGCCGGACGCCCGGGCGGGCAGCGCGTGGTGCAGGCCACCCGCCACGTTGACGGCCCGGCGGGCGTCCCCCCGCCAGACCGCCTCGGCCGCGGCCACCGTCGCGCCGGCGATCAACGCGCTCGACTCGTGCATCCCGTCGAAGACCGGGTTGTCGGAGGTGCCCAGCCCGTAACCGGCGAACAGCGGATCGCGCGGCGCGGCCCGTACGGCGGCCAGGTACGCCGGGTGGTGCACCCGGGTCAGCAGGGCGTCGTCGGCGGGCTCCGGCTTGACCACGCGCACACCGGGACGGGCCAGCACGCCCAACTCCTGGGCGAGCGCCACGGTCAACTCCACCCGGACCGGGTCGAGCGGATGGTCACCCAGGTTGTAGGCGAGCAGCGCCGGGTCCCACACCACCACCGTGTCGTCGGACATGAGCCCATCGTCGCACGAGGACCGTCGCCGGCCCATCGCACGCGCTGGTCAGCGCTCTGGTGTCGATCCGGTGGCGACCGGCCGGGACGGGTCGGCGACCCAGTTGCTCCACGAACCGACGTACAACGCCGCGTCCGGCCGGCCGGCCAGGTGCAGCGCGAGGACCGCCTGCGCGGCGGTCACGCCGGAGCCGCAGTACGCCCCGATCTGCCGCGCTCCGTGCACGCCCGCCGCGGCGAACCGCTCGCGCAGCACGTTGGCGGCCGGGAAGCGCCCGTCGGCGCCCACGTACTCGCCGGCGGGCAGGTTCGCCGCACCGGGCACGTGACCGGCGACCGGGTCGATCGGTTCGACCTCACCCCGAAAGCGCGGCGCCGCACGCACGTCGAGCAGCACGGCGTCGTCGGCCGCGGCCAGGGTGGCGGCCTGCGCGGCGTCGAGCACCGGCAGGTCACCGGGACGCACCTCGACGTCGCCGGGGCTCGGGGTGGGCGCCTCGGTGGAGACCGGCTGCCCGGCGGCCACCCAGGCCGGGAACCCACCGTGCAGCAGGCGTACCGGCCGGTGCCCGGCCCACCGCAGCGTCCACCAGGCGCGGGCCGCGGCCAAGCCGTCGCCGCCGTCGTACACCACCACGGGGTGACCGGCGCGGACGCCGGCGGCCCGCAGCGCCCCCCGCAGCGCGCCCGGGTCGGGCAGCGGGTGCCGGCCGCCGACGCCGGGCGGCCCGCACAGCGCGGTGTCCAGGTCGACGAAGACCGCGCCGGGCAGGTGGCCGGCCAGGTAGTCGTCGCGGCCGAGCGGGCCGGTGAGCCGCCAGCGGACGTCGAGCAGAGTGGGCGGGTCGGCATGGTCGAGCTCGGCGGCGAGCCGGTCGGCCTCGACGAGCAACTCCTCGGTACCGGACATGGCGACCATCCAACACCATCCGGTCAGCACCGGGGCGATTCGGCAGCGGTCGCTCGCCGGGCGGCAGGGTAGCATCGTTGGTCGGAGGGCCGCTTACCTTATGAAGTCTCACGATCTGGTCGACACGACCGAGATGTACCTGCGCACCATCCTCGAGCTGGAGGAGGAGGGGGTGCCGCCGCTACGCGCCCGGATCGCCGAGCGCCTCAAGCAGAGCGGCCCCACCGTCAGTCAGACCGTCGCCCGGATGGAGCGCGACGGCCTGCTCACCGTCGAGGGCGACCGGCACCTGACCCTCACCGCGCTCGGTCGTGGCACCGCCGTCTCCGTGATGCGCAAGCACCGCCTCGCCGAGCTGCTGCTCGTCAACGTCATCGGGATGCCCTACGAGGAGGCCCACGAGGAGGCCTGCCGCTGGGAGCACGTGATGAGCGACGCCGTCGAGAAGCGGGTGTACGACCTGCTCAACCGGCCGACCCGCTCGCCGTACGGCAACCCGATCCCCGGTCTGGAGGAGCTGGGCTCGCCCGAGGCGGAGGTCAGCGAGGCCGGTGAGGGCGAGCGCAACCTGGCCTTCCCGGGGCTCTCCGGACCGGTCGTGGTCCGCCGGATCTGCGAGAGCGTGCAGACCGACTCCGACGTGCTGCGCCAGTTGCACGCCGCCGGTGTCGACCCGGGTGCCACGGTGACCGTGGCGCAGGAGCGCGACGGGGTGTCGATCGACCGCTCCGGCGACCGGGTACGGCTGCCCCGCGAGGTCGCCTCCCGGGTCTTCGTCGCCGCCAGCTGACCGGAGACGGGCGTCACAGCGCCCGGGTGTCCACCTTCTTGGCCAACGCGACCAGGTCGCCGGCCATCTTGTCGGCCGCCGCACGCTCGGCCCCCTTCGCGCCGGTCCAGGTCAGGGTGGCCAGGCGTCCGTCGCCGGCCAGCCAACCGACCTCGGCGACCGGCCCGTACCCGCCGGCCGCGGCGGCGGTACGCCGGTACGCCAACTGGCCCAGGCCGGTGACCTTCGTCGCCTTGGCGGGCACCACGTCCGCGCTGAAGCTGGCCTTGTCGATGCTGGTCTCGGAGACGCTGAGCATCAGCTCCGGCAGCGCCGCACGCTCGGCCCGGACCACGCAGGTGTGGGTGTCGTTCCGTTCGCTGGCCGCCGCCACGTCGAAGCGCACCTTGACGACCTTTTCGATCACCGCGAAATCCAGCAGCCGGCAGGCGCCACCCGACGAGGCCGCCGCCACGTCCAGGGCCACCGGCGCCGGCGGTGGCACCGCCACCGGCTCGGCCTCGGCGGCACAGCCGCTCACCAGCAGGCCCGCCAGCCCGGCGACCACGATCCGCCCGCGCACGCTCCACCCTCTCGCCGACCGACGGCGGAAGGGGTCCCGCCGGATGTCCGTCGGACACCGTACGGGTTGTCCGGGTCGGGCGGAAGTCCTCATTCCGAGGGTGGATCGTCCACGTACGGGCAGTGCCGGCAACCCCTCCCGCAGCATGTGCCGCGACGGGCCAGGAAGCCGGCGCTGAGCACGAACAGACCCGTCGCCGGGTCGGGATAGCCGGCCTCTCCGGCGGCCAGCGCGGCGTCGTGCGCGGCGATGATCCGGGCCCGGTCGGGGTGCTCCGGCGGCAGGCGGGACGGGTGCGGCTCGGTGAGCGGCCGGCCGGCCAGGGGTCGTCGCTCACCGCTCATCCGCAGCAGTCTAGGAGGGGCTCGTACGGCCGCCGCAAATGCCGTGCCGGACCAGACGTCGCCTCGGTAGAGTCCGCGGGCCGCCGCCCGGTGGTGCCATCCCCAGAGACAGGCGACGACGGTGCGTCAGCAGCTGGAGCGGTCCGCGACGGCCGGGACGGCGGTCGCGTCGCTGTGGCGCAGCCGGAACTTCCTGCTGCTCTGGGGCGGTCAGACGGTCAGCGAGCTGGGCACCCGTATCGCCAACGTCGCGGTGCCGCTGCTCGCCGCCGACACTCTGCACGCCAGCGTGTTCCAGGTCTCCCTGCTGACCGTCCTGGCCTGGCTGCCGTACCTGCTGTTCTCGCTTCCGGCGGGCATCGTCGCCGACCGGCTCGACCGGCGACGGCTGATGATCGCGTGCGACCTGGGTCGGGCCGCGCTCCTGCTGTCTCTGCCGGTGGCCGCGCTGGTCGGCCACCTCACCCTGCCCTTCCTGTACGCGGTGGTGGGGCTCGGTGGCGTGCTCACCGTGCTGTTCACGGTGGCGTACAAGACCCTGCTGCCCCGGCTGGTTCCGCCGGATCTCCTGATGGACGGCAACGCGAAGCTGACCATCAGTCAGGACGCCGCCGAACTGGTCGGGCCGACGATCAGCGGCGCGTTGATCGGGCTGGTGGGCGCGGCCCGCACGTTCCTGGCCAACGGGCTCGCCTTCATGGTCAGCGCGTTGACGCTGATCCTGATCCGGGAGGCGCCGGAACGCCGCGAGCCGGCTACCCGCGCACCCCTGCGGGTGGAGTTGACCGACGGACTCGGCTTCATCCGGCGGCAGCCCATCCTGCTGAGCATCCTGGCCTGCACGACCTGGTCGAACTTCTGGGTGATGGCGTCCGCCTCGATCGAGGTGACCTTCCTGGTCCGCGAGCTGCACGCCGCCCCGGTGCAGGTCGGGATGGTCTTCTCGGTGAGCGCTGTCGGCGGGCTGGTGGTGGGGGTGCTGGCCGCCCGGCTGTCGGCCTGGCTCGGCTCGGCCCGGGTGATCTGGGTGGCGATGACCGTGCCAGGCCCGTTCTACCTGCTGATGCCGCTGGCCCGACCCGGTTGGGGACTGCTGCTCTACGGCGTCGGGCTGGCCGCGTTCTCGGCCAACGCCGTGCTGTTCAACGTGGCGGCGATGTCGTACCGGCAGCGGATCACCCCACCGGCGATCCTCGGCCGGGTCAACGCGGCGTTTCTCTGGATCTGCTTCGGTGTGATCCCGCTGGGGGCGCTGACCGGCGGCGCGCTCGGCACCGCGCTGGGGCTGCGCGGCGCACTCTGGGTGTGCGTGCTGGGCACCTGGGCCGCGTGCCTGTTCGTGGTCTGCTCGCCGCTGCGCCGGATGCGGGACACCGCTTGAGTCTCCCGTGGCGGGAGACGTGAGGGTGAGGGCATGAGCGGTGACGAGCGGTACACCATCGGCGAGCTGGCCCGACGCACCGGCCTGAGCGTCAAGACCATCCGGTACTACGCCGACAGCGGGATCGTGCCGCCGACGGACCGGAGCCCGGCCGGCTACCGCCTGTTCGACGCCGAGGCGGTCGCCCGGCTGGAACTGGTCCGGACGTTGCGCGACCTGGGTGTGGACCTGGCCGCCATCCGTCGCGTGGTGGACCGCGAGGTACCGCTGCACGAGGTGGCCGCCACGCACGCCGAGGCGCTGGCGGCGCAGATCCGCGCGCTGCGGCTGCGTCAGGCGGTGCTGACCGTCGCGGCGAAGCGCGGGGCGGGCCCGTCCGAGGTGGCCGACCTGCGCCGGTTGGCCCAGCTCACCGCCCGCGAACGGGCGCACCTGGTCGACGACTTCCTGGCCAGCGTCTTCACCGGCGACCCGCCGACGTACCCCGGGGTGCTCGTCTCGATGACACCGGAGCTGCCCGACGACCCGAGCGCCGAGCAGGTGCAGGCGTGGGTGGAGTTGGCCGAGCTGTGCCGGGATCCCACCTTCCGGGCGAGTATGCGGCGGCTCGCCCGCCAGCACGCCACCGACAACGACGTGCCCGGTCTCCCCCGCCCGGACGCCGTCGCGCTGGTTCGGGACGGGGCGGCGGGAGCCCTGGCCGCCGGTATCGATCCGGCTGGGCCCGAGGCCGAGCCGGTGGTCGCGGCGGTCATCGGCCGGTACGCCCGCCGGCACGGCCTGTCCGACGACGCCGACCTGCGCCAGCGGCTGCTGGACCGGCTGCTGCTGGCCAACGACCCACGCCGGGACCGCTACCTCGACCTGCTCTCGGTGATCAACGGCTGGCCGGGCGGTGGCGCGGTCACGCCGGCGGTGGACTGGTTCATCCGGGCCCTGCGGGCCCGGATGTCGGTCGCGGCGGGCTCTCAGCCGAACCAGGTCATCGCCTGACCGTGGCCCCGGGTCCAGGCCAGCGGCTTTCCGTCGAGTGCGAGGACGTTGTGCAGCGCCGCGTCCGGCGAGTCGGGCAACCCCTCGTAGGGCAGCACCTCCGGGGCCTCGTTCGCGATCCAGTGCCCCGGCAGCTCACCGACCAGCCGCACGAACGCGTCCCGGCGCGCGGCGGGCACCTGGTAGAGCACGGACGTGTGGAAGATGACGAGCGTCGCCTCGGCCGGCGCCCGCGCGGCCAGCGCCGGCAGGTCGTCCACCAGGTCACCCCGGACCAGCAGCGGCGGATCGGCGGCGGCGACCGCCGCCGCCGCGCGCAGCCGGGCCCGCCGGTGCGCGTGCTCCGACCAGATCAGGGCGTCCAACCAGGACACGTCGTCGGGGTCGCGCACGTCGAGCGGGTTCAGGTCGAGGCCACCCCGCCACACCACCCGGGGTACGCGCCGAGGCGGCACCAACCCAGCGGCCGCGCACTCCAGGATCGGCTCTCCGTCGCCTACCTCGTGCTCGCCGTACCGGTAGGCGTACCGGTCGGGGTAGAGGCAGAGCCCGGCGGACGCGCCGACCTCCAGCAGGGCGAGGGGCTGCGGCAGCGCGGCGAGCACCGGCAGCAGCACCGCGCACCGGCCGGCCTCGTTCGTCTGGGTGGCCCTGCGCCGCAGCTCGGTGTCGATGGCCGGCCAGTGGGTCAGCACGTAGTCGTGGAACGCGGCCGGGTCGTCGACCGGACCACCCAGCCAGCGGACCACGCCGTACAGCAGGTTCGGCTGGCGCTTGGCCGGCGGAAGCGCGTCGAGGAGGGCGAGCAGGTCGTGGTCGTCGGCGACGGCGTACGACAGCCGCTCGTACGTGGGTGAGACCCCGTGCGCCTCGCGGCGGGCGAACTCGACGTACGCCTCGGCGGTTGTCATGCCCTGATCGTCGCAGCCCATTGGCCGGAAATTCAGCCCCCGGACCCGTGTGCCGGCTCACCCGCCTTCTAGAGTGCTGCGGCGGCCGAGGTGCTGAGCAGCAGCTCAGCCGGCCTGTGCAGCGGGAGGGAACACATCGTGCGGGGGAACAGTGTCCGGGTACTCATCGTCGGCGGGGGCATCGCCGGGCTGGCGACGGTCGCCGCGTTGCGCGAGTGGGGCGCGACGGTCGACGTGGTCGAGCGGACGCCCGGACCGACCGACTCGGGCACCGGTATCTACCTGACCGGCAACGCGACCCGCATGCTCGACGTCCTCGGTCTACGGGAGCCGGTCGCCGACGTCGCCGTGGAGATCACCCGGCAGCGCAGCGCCAACCAGCGCGGACGTCGCCTCTTCGACATCGACGTGACCGCGTTGTGGCGGGGCGTCGGGCCGTGCGTATCGCTGCCCCGGGCCCGACTCCACCGGGCCCTGGTGGCCGGCGTCGCAGATGCCCCGATCCGCTGGGGTCGCCACCCGATCGCGCTCGACCCGGAAGGGAACCGCGTCGCCGTCGAGTTCGACGACGGCAGCGCCGAGCGGTACGACCTGGTGATCGGCGCGGACGGGGTGAACTCGACGGTGCGCCGACTCGCCTTCGACGCCCAGGCGGCCCGCAACCTGGGCCAGTACGCGTACCGCTGGGTCGCTCCCCGCATCGACGACGAGCCGTTCTGGTCGGTGCAGTTGGGGCGGGGCAGGCAGTTCCTGACCATCCCGATCAGCGCCGAGCAGACGTACTGCTACTACAACGACGGCCCGGTGGCCGACCGGCCGGGCTGGCGCGACGATGTGGCCGCGTCGTTCACCGAGCCGGCGGCCCTCATGCTCAAGGCCCTCGACCACGACGACAGCACCCTGCACGCCGGCCCGAACCAGGAGGTCGTCCTCGACTCCTGGGCCCGGGGGCCGGTGCTGCTGATCGGCGACGCCGCCCACGCCACCTCGCCGAACATGGCCCAGGGCGCGGCGATGGCCCTGGAGGACGCGGTCGTGCTCGCCTCGTCGCTGACCGCCGCCGACTCCATCGGAGAGGCGCTGCGGGTCTTCGAGGCGCGGCGACGCCCGCGCACCGACTGGGTGCTCAGCCAGACGCACCGCCGGGACAAGGCCACCGACCTTCCGCCCGCCCTCCGTGACCTGGTGCTGCGCCGCCTCGGCGAGCAGATGTTCCGCTCGAACTACGGGCCGCTGTTCGCGCAGCCCTGACCCCGTGAGGGGTTTCCATGATCGACACGAGGTCGGCGATGTGGCGGTGTCAGGGCCGTAGGACACCCCCACTTCGCCAATGTCGAGTCGATCACCGACCCGCGGACGATTCCACTCGTCGTCCCGCCGCGCCGGTCAGGGCAGCTGGCCCGGTCGATCGACGATGGCGATGCGCAGTCGCGCCACAGCGCTGTACAGGGACTCCTTGCCGTCCCGCACCAACGAGTTGCGGGTACCGAGGTAGACGTGGGAGTCCCGATCGAAGATGAGGTCCAGGTTCCCACCGATCACGCCGGGCATCCGAACTGCCACCCCGTGCCGACCGGCGGCGTCCACCACGTCGCCCGAGATGACGACCGCTCCCGGTTGCCGTGCCAACAGCTCGAACAGCGCCGCGAGCGCTCGGGGCGGCACGTAGCCGTCGAGCATCGACCGCGCGGTGGTGTACGGCATGCTCTCGCCCCCGTAGACGGCCTTCTCGTCGGCCCCTTCGGGCAGGTGCAGGTCGACCGGGTGTTCCCGAAGGTAGCGAAGTAGCTCGTCCGGATCGGTGGGCAGGTCGCCGTGGTACGCCGGCGGCGGGAACGCGTCGAGTTCCTTCTCGGGATCGACAGGATCATCGATGCGGAGCACCTTCAGTCGGCTCCACCCGTTCGGGTCGGTCTCCGGCCGATAGCGTGCCTGCGTGTACGCGACGCCACCGGCCGACTGCCACAGTTGGTTCCGTATCGTCCGGTACGGACCGCTGCCCGGCAGGTCGCGGATCGTCGCCAGGGACTCCGTGAAGACGTACTGGTCGGGGCGGGCGGTGAGCTCCGGCTGCTGCCGGGCGGCGTCGGCCGCCAGGTGGAAGATCTCCGACGCGCTGGCCCGGGGCGGCGACTGGCCGCCGAACCTCATGGTCTGGACCGCCAGCACACCGGCGGTCAGCGTCACCGCCATCCCGAGCGCCCCGGCCAGACGCCAACCACGCAGGAACCGGGTACGGCGTCCGGCCGTACGGCCCGCCGACGCCAGCTCGGCCCGTTGGGCGACGTGTGCGCTCAGGTCCCTGAGAAGCTGCTCCTCGAAACCCTGCGGCGACCGTTCAGTCGTGTTCATCGTCAGCTCCGTCTCAGCTCAGGCGAGGGTGGTGACCGGGCGGGCGAGCACCGCGCGGACGAGGCGGCGGGCCCGGTGCAGGCGGACCCGCGCGGCGACCGGCGACATCCCGAGCGCTGCCGCCGCCTCCGCGACGGTGAGGCCGTCCACGGCGACGAGTTCGACGAGCGACCGGGTGCCCTCGGGTAGTTCGCTGAGCGCCCGATGGGTACGGCGGGCCGCCGACTCGGCGTCGATCCGCTCCTCGATGCGCGCGATGTCGTCGGGGCCGAGGTCCCGTCGTCCGGCCAGTCGGCCGGTCACCCGCAGTCGTTGGGCAGCCCGTCGCCGCTCGTCGCCGATGACGTGGCGGGCCACTCCGTACAGCCAGCCGATTTGGCTACCGCGGTCCGGCCGGTAGCCGGCCGCCGACTCGATCACCGCCAGGAACACGTCGGCGGTCAGGTCGGCGGCGAGATGTGGGTCGTCGACCCGCCGCGCCACGAAGCGGCCCACCGCTTCCAGATGCCGCCGGTAGAAGACCTCGAAGGCTGCTGGATCCACCCCGATGGCGGAAATGTCGTCATCGGCTCGGCTCGGCTCATTCACGGGCCGTCCTCCCTCGCGCGTTCACACCTCTTCTTCGTTCGGCGGAGCACGGGTGTTACCGAACCATTCGTACGGCTGGTGGCTACGCATGGCGGTGTGTGGCATGGTCGCCGGGTGCCCGCCGGGCCCGCTACGCCTGCCGCGCCGACGGCCGGACTGACGAGTGCACAGGCGGGTACGCAGGAAGGTCGCGGATGGACGCGCTGGTCGGACGCAGGCTCGTGAAAGTCGTACGGCTGGGCTGGCACCGGCCGGGAGAACCCGACGAACCTGATGTCGGGCCGGTACTGCTTGTGTTCGATGACGGCCGAGGGCTGCTACTCGACGGCCGGAGCGACTGGACCCTCGGGCTCACGGAGACGTATCCCGGCGACGACGGCTTGCCCGATCCCTACGACTACGACGGTGGGCGATGGTTGTCGCGGGACGCCTCGGCTGAACCGCCGTTCGCATCGGTCATCACGAGACCGCTCGCTCACCTCGAAGAGATCCGCAACGACGTCAACGAGGTGACCGGCCTCAGGCTGGACTTCGATGGCCAGATGCTGACGCTCACGACATGGCAGGGAGAGATCAGGGCCTGACCTGTCGGCGCGTCGAAGCAGGCAGCGCCTCGCGCCGACTCGGGCTCATCGGGGACGGCTCGTCACCGGGCCAGTCTGGCCAGGATCGCGTCCAGGGACAGGTCTGTGGCGCTGGGCAGCAGGAGGTCTGCGTCCGTGAAGCGGGCGTGGTCCGCGTGTGGGTTCGGCACCGCAACGCAACGCAGCCCAGCGGCCCGTGCCGCCGCTACGTCATCCCGGCAGGGCGGATTCCAGATCACGGCGGGTAAGTGCGGCGGACAACCGGAGCCCTTCGGCCGCCAGATTCTCCCGTCCGCCCTGCTCCCGGTCGATGGCGCAGACCACCGACTCGACCTTCGCGCCGCCGGCCCGTAGCTGCCGGCACGACGCCAGCAACGCGCCGCCGGTGGTGACCACGTCCTCGATCACCACGACCCGCCGGCCGTCGACCGGGGTGCCCTCGGCCGCCTTGCCGGTGCCGTACTCCTTCGCCTGCTTCCGGACGAAGGCGGTCGGCAGCCCGGTCAGCTGCGACATCACGGTGGCGATCGGAATGCCACCCATCTCCATCCCCGCCAGTACGTCACACTCCGGCAGCAGGGCGACCATCGCCTCGGCCACCTCCCGCAACAGGCCAGGTTCGGCCTCGAACAGGTACTTGTCGAAGTACTCGTCGCTCGTCTGACCGGAGCGCAGGCGGAAAGACCCGGTCAGATGGCAGGTTTCGTAGACGCGGCGCGCAAGGGAAGAAGTCATGCCGCGAGCATCGCAAACGGCGCCCTCCCGCCGTGCCGTAGAGTGCCCGTACACGGCGGCAGCCCGACATCGGGGGATCACATGGCTCAGGTGTTGCTGTTCCACCACGCGCTGGGCCAGACCCCGGGGTTCGTCGCCTTCGCCGACGACCTGCGGCGTGCCGGGCACACCGTGCACACCCCGGACCTGTACGACGGCCGCACGTTCCACACCCTGGACGAGGGCATCGCCTACGCCGAGGGGATCGGCTTCGGCACCATCATCGAACGCGGCGCGCGGGTCGCCGACGACCTGCCCAGCGATCTGATCTACGCCGGCTTCTCCCTGGGCGTGCTGCCGGCGCAGAAGCTCGCGCAGACCCGCCCCGGAGCACGAGGGGCATTGCTGTTCTACTCCTGCGTGCCGGTCTCGGAGTTCGGCTCGTCCTGGCCGGCCGACGTCCCAGTGCAGATCCACGGCATGGACGCCGACCCGATCTTCATGGGCGAGGGCGACGTGGACGCCGCCCGTGAGATTGTCGCGTCCGCCCCGCAGGCTGAGCTGTTCCTCTACCCGGGAGACCAGCACTACTTCGCCGATTCCAGCCTGCCCTCCTACGACCCGCAAGCCACGGCCCTGCTCAGCAAGAGGGTGCTCGACTTCCTCGCCAGCCGCTGACCACCCGTAGCCGCACGGAATCCACAAGCGCTTCGCGCGCGACAACCGGGAACCAACGCTGCCCCGACCTCCCATCAGGAGGCCGGGGCAGCGTTGAGGCGTACGTCAGCTGCAGCCGCTGGTGGAGCCGCAGCCCTCGCAGACGTAGCAGCTACCGGCCGGGCGCATCTTCGTACCGCAGGTGAAGCAGAGCGGCGCGTCGGCGGCCTTGCCGATCACGGCCTCCAGCAGCTCGGTGCTGGAACCCACGCTCGGGGCCGGCTTGGCGGCGGCCACGTCGGCCATCTCCTGGGCCGGTTGGGCGACCGCCTCGGTCTTGGCGGGAGCCTCGACCGGCGCGGAAGACGCCATGGCGGTGAGGTCCGCACCGCTCACGGCGGCAGCCTCCGCGTCGGCCTCGGCCCGCAGCTGGGCGGCCCGCTCACCGGCGGTGAAGATGCCCAGCTCAGCGCGGCGCTCGTAGGGCAGGAAGTCCAGCGCCAGGCGACGGAAGATGTAGTCCATCACCGAGGCGGCCATCCGCACGTCCGGGTCGTCGGTCATGCCGGCCGGCTCGAAGCGCATGTTGGTGAACTTGCTGACGAACGTCTCCAGCGGCACGCCGTACTGCAGGCCGATGCTGATGGCCACCGAGAAGGCGTCCATCACGCCGGCCAGGGTCGAGCCCTGCTTGGACATCTTGAGGAAGACCTCGCCGAGGCCGTCGTCCGGGTAGGACGACGCGGTCAGGTACCCCTCGGCGCCACCGACGGAGAAGCTGACCGTCTCGGACGGACGCTTCTTCGGCAGGCGCTTGCGCACCGGCCGGTACTCGATGACCTTCTCCACCGCGGCCGGCGCGGCGGCGGCGGTCTCGACGGCGGCCGGCTCGGTGGCCTTGTTGTTCTTGGCGACCGAGAGCGGCTGGCCGACCTTGCAGTTGTCCCGGTAGATCGCCAGGGCCTTGAGGCCGAGCTTCCAGCCCTCGAAGTAGATCTTCTCGACGTCCTCGACGGTGGCCGCCTCCGGCATGTTGACCGTCTTGGAGATGGCGCCGGAGACGAACGGCTGGATGGCCGCCATCATCCGCACGTGGCCCATCGGGGCGATCGTCCGCTCGCCCATGGCGCAGTCGAAGACCGGGTAGTGCTCCGGCTTGAGGCCGGGGGCGTCCACCACGTGGCCGTGGTCGGCGATGTGCTCGACGATCGCCTCGACCTGCTCCTCGGGGTAGCCGAGGCTACGCAGGGCGCGCGGCACGGTCTGGTTGACGATCTGCATCGAGCCGCCGCCGACCAGCTTCTTGAACTTGACCAGCGCCAGGTCCGGCTCCACCCCGGTGGTGTCGCAGTCCATCATGAAGCCGATGGTGCCGGTCGGCGCGAGGACGCTGGCCTGGGCGTTGCGCCAGCCGTTCTTGTCACCGATCTTGTTGCCCTGGGTCCACTGCTTGGTCGCCTCGCGGACGATCGCGGTGGCCACCGGGCTGGTCGGCTTGATCTCGTCGTTGGCGGCGGCGTGCTTGCGCATGACCCGCTTGTGCGGCTCGGCGTTGCGGGCGTAGCCGTCGTACGGGCCGACCACGCCGGCCAGCTCGGCCGAGCGGCGGTACGCGGTGCCGGTCATCAGGGACGTGATCGCGGCGGCGACCGAGCGGCCCTGCTCCGAGTCGTACGGCAGGCCGGAGGCCATCAGCAGGGCACCCAGGTTGGCGTACCCGATGCCGAGCTGGCGGTACGCCCGCGAGGTCTCGCCGATCTTCTCGGTCGGGAAGTCGGCGAAGCAGATCGAGATGTCCATCGCGGTGATGACGAACTCGACGGACTTGACGAACTTCTCCACCTCGAAGCCGCCGTCGGCACGGAGGAACTTCATCAGGTTGAGCGAGGCCAGGTTGCACGAGGAGTTGTCCAGGTGCAGGTACTCCGAGCACGGGTTCGACGCGGTGATCCGGCCGGTCTCCGGGCAGGTGTGCCAGTCGTTGATGGTGTCGTCGTACTGCAGGCCCGGGTCGGCGCACTCCCAGGCGGCCTGGGAGATGGAACGGAACAGGTTCTTGGCGTCGACGGTCTCGATCGTCGCGCCGTCGAGGCGGCCGCGCAGGTCGAAGCCCTTGCCGTTCTCCACCGCCGTCATGAACTCGTCGGAGACCCGGACCGAGTTGTTGGCGTTCTGGTACTGCACGCTGACGATGTCGGAGCCACCGAGGTCCATGTCGAACCCGGCGTCACGCAGCGCGCGGATCTTGTCCTCCTCGCGCGCCTTGGTGACCACGAACTCCTGGATGTCCGGGTGGTCCACGTCGAGGATGACCATCTTGGCCGCACGCCGGGTGGCGCCGCCGGACTTGATGGTGCCGGCGGAGGCGTCCGCACCGCGCATGAAGCTGACCGGGCCGGAGGCGTTGCCGCCGGAGGAGAGCAGCTCACGCGACGACCGGATGCGCGACAGGTTGACGCCGGAGCCGGAGCCGCCCTTGAAGATCAGCCCCTCCTCCTTGTACCAGTCCAGGATGGAGTCCATCGAGTCGTCGACGGCCAGGATGAAGCAGGCGCTGACCTGCTGCGGCGACGGCGTGCCGACGTTGAACCAGACCGGCGAGTTGAAGCTGAACACCTGGTGCAGGAGCATCCAGGTCAGTTCGTGCGCGAAGACCTCGGCGTCGGCCGGGCTCGCGAAGTAGCCGTACTCCTCACCGGCGGTGCGGTAGGTGCTGACCACCCGGTCGATGAGCTGCTTGAGCGACCACTCCCGCTCCGGGGTCCCCACCGCGCCCCGGAAGTACTTGGTGGTGACGATGTTCGCCGCGTTGACGCTCCAGGACTCCGGGAACTCCACGCCCCGCTGCTCGAAGTTGATCGAGCCGTCCCGCCAGTTCGTCATCACGACGTCCCGGCGCTCCCAGGTCACCTCGTCGTACGGGTGGACCCCCTCCGTCGTCCACACGCGCTCGATCTTCAGCCCCGCGCCTGCCTTGTTCCGTGAACGGCTCGTTGTCACGCCGTCGCCCCCCTCGTCTGCGCGGTCACCCACCGCGCGTCCTGATCTCTCGGAAAAACAGTGAAGTCTCAGTTGGTACGGCCGGCGGCCTCGACCGCGTCGGCCCGGCCCTGCTCCCGGGCTCGCGCCACGGCCCGCAACGTCTCGATCTCGCGCTCGAAGTCGGCGAGCGAGTCGAAGGAGCGGTAGACGCTGGCGAACCGCAGGTAGGCGATCTCGTCCAGGTCGCGCAGCGGACCCAGGATCGCCAGGCCCACCTCGTGACTGGGGATCTCGGCGGCCCCCTTGGCCCGGACGGTCTCCTCCACCCGCTGCGCGAGCAGCGCGAGGGAGTCGTCGTCCACCGGCCGGCCCTGGCACGCCTTGCGCACCCCGCCGATGATCTTCGTACGGCTGAACGGCTCGGTCACCCCGCTGCGCTTGACGACCGCGAGGACCGCCTCTTCGACCGTGGTGAACCGCTTGCCGCACTCCGGGCAGGACCGTCGCCGACGGATGAGCTGGCCGTCGTCGGCCTCCCGCGAGTCGACCACCCGGGAGTCGGCGTGTCGGCAGTACGGACACCGCATCGCGGACCCCCTAATCATGATCAATCGCGTCGTACCGGACACACCCGGGCATGGGCCGCCGCGACGGTGCCATGCGCTCATAGCGCCCGCCGTGATCGACCCTACGGGAGTGCGGTCGGTAGTCGGACCCAACCTGTGGGCAACTTACGCCCGTGTCACTACTACATCTAGGGGTTGACCGTATGTCGCCGACGAACCCGGGTCAAGTTGACCGGCGTGTCCGGCGCGTCACGGACCATCGGGGTCATCCACCCCCCGCCGGACCAACGGCGCCACCCCGTCCCGGTTACCGGCCGCCCGGAGCGAGCAGCGCGGAAAACGGCCGACAATCGAACACTCGTACTATCGGACGTACCATTTATCAGAACATCCGTACGAGCAGAGGGGTTTTTCACCCCGACACGCCGGTGAGAGGTCGTACAGATGTTTGAAAATGACCGATCTCACCTATACGGTCAGGAACAACCGCACGCACCACGAGCCGACGAGGCACCCAGCGCCGACCAGGGAGGACGGACGTGACCGAGGACCGGGCCAGCCGGCCGAAGAGCCCGCAGCAGATTACCGAGGCGGGCCCGCCGGCCACCCGACGCCGCACCGCCGCGCGCAGCCGGACGGGTCAGCCCGCCGTGCGCCCGGTCACCCCGGTGGTCAGCACCTTCCCCGACCCGGCGACGGTCGACCTGACCGCCCGCCAGCGCCGCATCCTGGAGTTCATCCGCACCTGGGTGGAGCGGCACGGCTACCCGCCGAGCGTCCGCGAGATCGGTGAGGCGGTCGGCCTGGTGTCCCCGTCGAGCGTCGCCTACCAGCTCAAGGAGCTGGAGAAGAAGGGCTTCCTGCGGCGCGACCCCAACCGGCCGCGCGCCGTGGACGTCCGTGCGCCCAGCGAGGCCATCGACGACGAGGTGTCGCGCGCCCAGCGGCCCGCACCGGCGTACGTGCCGATGCTCGGCCGGATCGCCGCCGGTGGGCCGATCCTCGCCGAGCAGGCGGTGGAGGACATCTTCCCCCTCCCCCGCGAGCTGGTGGGCGAGGGCGAGGTGTTCATGCTCCAGGTCAAGGGTGACTCGATGCTCGACGCGGCGATCTGCGACGGCGACTGGGTCGTCGTCCGGCAGCAGCCGACCGCCGACTCGGGCGAGATCGTGGCCGCGATGCTCGACGGCGAGGCGACGGTCAAGACCTACCGTCGGCGCGACGGGCACGTCTGGCTGATGCCGCAGAACCCCGCCTTCGACCCGATCCCCGGTGACGACGCGACCATCATGGGCCGGGTCGTGGCGGTGCTCCGCCGGATCTGACCGACACGCGGGTGGGTGCCGTCGGCGCTCACCCGCGTCGCACGACCCGTCCCGCGCCCTCGGCCGACCGAGCGGCCGGGCCGGGCCGTCACGGGCCCGTTGCGTCAGTAGCGGTCGCCCCGAGGGCCACTACCGCCGCCGGGATACTGCTGCCCGTACGGGTCGACGGGTGCGTCGTCCTCACGTCGGCGACCGGACCGCTGAGCCCGGTAGTCCGGCTCCTGCCCGCCGCGCCGCGGCGGCTCGGCCCGACCACCGCCGGCCCGGCCACCGCCCGGCTGGCCGCCGCCAGGCTGTCCACCGCCGCCGTACACGCCGCCGCCCGGTCGGCCGCCGCCGCCACCGGACCGACCGCCGCCGCCGGACCGGCCCCCTCCGGGACCACCGGCACGACCGCCGCCGTACACGCCGCCGCCGGCCGGAGCACCGCCGCCACCACTCCCACCGGGCCGGGCGCCGCCGTAACCGCCTCCCGCCGGGCCGGCCGGCCGCCCACTCCCGGCACCGGCCGGTCGTTGGCCCCCGCCGCCCGCGCCGCTGGAGCGTGCGCCGCCCCCGCCGTAGACGCCTCCGCCAGCGGGAGCGGGACCACCCCGGCCGGCACCGCCGTAGACCCCGCCACTGGCTGCCGCGCCGCCGTACACGCCGGCGTTGGGACGGCCGCCGTTCGGCGGAACACGGTCGGTGCCGGGCGTGCCAGCGCGATCGCCGGCATCGTCCGCAGCATCATCGTCGGCGGGTGGTCGACGACGGGCCCGCACGATGCCGACGATGCCAGCGCCGACGAGCAGCAGACCGAGGACGCCGACCGCGCCCACGAGGTACGTGATGTCGGTGAAGCTGAGCCCGTCCATCCAGGACTTGTTGGCGGTCGGCTTGTCGCCCGTGGTCGCCGCCAACGGTTCCGCCGCGCTGGTGGACGGCGTGTAGCTCAGGATGTCGATCGGCTCGTCGGCGGTGAGCTGACCGGCGTCGGAGACCGTGACGAAGGACTTGCCGTCCGGGGTGTACGAGATGGCCTCGCCGAACGGGTCGGCCAGCGGCGTCACCCGGGGCTTGCCGGTGGTGAGCGCGCCGACGATGTTGTCGCCGGTGACGTCGTACTCGAAGGCGTCCGCGTAGGTGCGGATGACGACGCGGGTGCCGTCCGGCGAGCGGGCGGCACCGGTGATCGCGAGCCGTCCGTAGACGCTCAGCGGGTTCTCGGTGGTGGTCTTCGGCAGCTTGATCTCGCCGACCTTCTTCATCGGCACCGGCGGGGTGTCGCCGTTCTTCAGCTTCGCCGTCGGGGTGAAGATCTCCGAGTTGCCGTTCGCGACCTTGGTGATGATCAGTGGCAGGCCGTCGGCGCCCACCAGCAACGCCTCCGCGTCGTGGGGCTTGTTCTCCGGGTAGGAGAGCCGATGCAGCACCGGCTGCTTGTTACCGGCGATCGGCATCGTCCAGACGGCGATCCGCGTACGGCGGTCCTTGTTGGTGGCGTTGTCGCCGATGTCGCCGATCCAGAGCGTGTCCCCCTTGGGGGACAGGGCGAGATCCTCGGTGTCGGCCGGCCCGGCGCCCGAGTAGCGGACCGGCTCCTTGACGACCTTGCACTTGCTGTCGAGGAAGAAGATCCGCTTACGCGCGTCGACGTCGGTGCCGTCGTTGATGACGATGTAGCCGCTCTTGGTCGCCACCAGGCCGGACAGCTCCCGCAGGCGCTCGTCGGTGACCGTGCAGCGCTTCTTGCCCGGGGCGGCGGCGAGCGGCTGGGACGACACGGGCGCGGGAGCGGCTACGGCGACTCCGGCCAGCGCCACGGTTGCCCCGAACAGGCCGAGGGCAACCGTGACCGAGGAAACAACGCGGCGCATTCGGCCAGTGTCGCATGCCGCGCGTTTCCGATGGATGACGCCGGGGCGGCTCAGGGCCGGCTACCGACCGCTTCGCCCTCGCGCGCGACGTCGTACGGCGCCAGCTCGGCGGCGAGCGCCGCGCTGACCCGGACGTGCAGCAGAGTGCCCTCCGCCAGGTGTGACGTGCTGAGCACCTCGCCCGAACGATGTACCCGGGACACCAGGTCGCCCCGGTCGTACGGCAGCACGGCCCGCACCTCGACGGCGGGCTGCGGGAGCCGCTCCTCGATCGCCGTCCGCAACCCGTCGATGCCCCGACCGGAGTGCGCCGAGACGAAGATCGCGTCCGGCCAGAGGCGCTTGAGCCGCAGCAGCGTGTCCTCGTCGGCGGCGTCGGTCTTGTTGACCACCAGCAGCTCGGGCAGCCGGTCCGCGCCCACCTCGGCGAGCACCTCGTGCACCGCCCGCACCTGCTCCTCGGGGTCCGGGTGGGTGCCGTCGACGACGTGCACCACCAGATCGGCCTCCGCGACCTCCTCCAGCGTCGAGCGGAACGCCTCGACGATCTGGTGCGGCAGGTGCCGGACGAAGCCGACCGTGTCGGAGAGCGTGTAGAGCCGCCCGTCCGAGGCGGTGGCCTTACGGGTCGTCGGGTCCAGCGTGGCGAAGAGCGCGTTCTCCACCAGCACGCCCGCGCCGGTGAGCCGGTTGAGCAGGCTGGACTTGCCGGCGTTGGTGTAGCCGGCGATGGCCACGGCGGGCACCGAGTTGCGGGTACGCCGGGCGCGCTTGGTGACGCGTACCGTCTTCATGCTCTTGATCTCGCGACGCAGCCGGGAGATGCGGTGACGGATGCGCCGCCGGTCGGTCTCCAGCTTCGTCTCACCGGGACCACGGACACCCACGCCGCCGCCGGCGCCGCCACCGCGACCGGAACCACCGGTCTGGCGGGACAGCGTCTCACCCCAACCGCGCAGCCGGGGCAGCAGGTATTCGAGCTGGGCCAGCTCGACCTGCGCCTTACCTTCCTTGCTCTTGGCGTGCTGGGCGAAGATGTCCAGGATCAGCGCCGTCCGGTCGACGACCTTGACCTTGGTGCGCTGCTCCAGGTTGCGCAGCTGCGACGGGGACAATTCGCCGTCGCAGATGACCGTGTCGGCACCGGTGGAGAGCACCACCGCGCCGAGATCGTCGACCTTGCCGCGACCGATGTAGGTGGCCGGGTCAGGTCGGGTACGACGCTGGATCAGCCCTTCGAGCACCTGCGAACCCGCCGTCTCGGCGAGCGCGGCCAGCTCGGTCAGGGAGTTCTCCGCGTCGGTCACCGTGCCCTCGGTCCAGACGCCCACCAGGACCACCCGCTCCAGCCGCAGCTGGCGGTATTCCACCTCGGTGACATCGCTGAGCTCGGTGGAGAGGCCGGGGACGCGCCGGAGAGACTGCCGCTCCGACAGGTCCAGCTCGCCGGTGGTGACATCGTCGAACTCGTCCTCCACGGGGACGAAGTTCTCCTGGTCTCGCAAGCGGTTCTCCTGTCCGTTTTGATAAGTAGAACGTAATCCTGACACGTCACAACGCCCAGCGCACCTGCTATATGCCCGTGCTGAAGCTCGCCAAAAGCGGGGGCGAATACCGGTCGACCTCCACAACCCGGTAGAAATGCTCAGGCGGCGGCCGACCGGTCGCACAGCCGTGACGGAGGGATCCCGTGGCCATCACCCGACTGCCGAGCGCCGGATTTTCGATCACCATCCGGATCGCCGTGACCGCGGACGCGTCCTCGATCGGCCGGCTCACCACCTCCGTCGGCGAGGCCGGAGCGATCGTCACGGCGCTGGACGTGGTCGACTCGGACCCGACCCACGTGATCGTCGACCTCACCTGCGACACCGCCGACGCCAAGCACGCCGACCAGGTGGTCGACGCGCTCCGGGCGCTGGACGGCGTGGACGTGCGCAAGGTGTCGGACCGGACGTTCCTGCTGCACCTCGGCGGCAAGATCGAGGTGACCTCGAAGGTCGCGCTGCGCAACCGCGACGAGCTGTCCCGCGCGTACACTCCGGGGGTGGCCCGGGTCTGCATGGCGATCGCCGAGAACCCGGCGGACGCCCGGCGGCTAACCATCAAGCGCAACACCGTCGCGGTGGTCAGCGACGGCTCGGCGGTCCTCGGCCTGGGCAACCTCGGTCCGGCCGCCTCGCTGCCGGTGATGGAGGGCAAGGCGGCGCTGTTCAAGCGCTTCGGCGGGGTCGACGCCTGGCCGGTGGTGCTGGACACCCAGGACACCGACGAGATCGTGCAGATCGTCAAGGCGATCGCGCCCGCGTACGGCGGGATCAACCTGGAGGACATCGCCGCGCCGCGCTGCTTCGAGATCGAGGCCCGGCTGCGCGAGGCGCTGGACATTCCGGTCTTCCACGACGACCAGCACGGCACCGCGATCTGCGTGCTGGCCGCGCTGACCAACGCGCTGCGCGTCGTGGGCAAGCAGCTCTCGGACGTCCGGGTGGTCGTCTCCGGCGCCGGCGCGGCCGGCACCGCGATCATGAAGCTGCTGCTGCGCCAGGGCGTCGGCGACATCATCGCGTACGACCGCCAGGGCGCCCTGCACCGTGGGCTGGCCGACCTGAACCCGGCCTGGCAGTGGCTGGCGGAGAACACCAACAAGGAGAACTACTCCGGCGACCTGCCCGGGGCGATCCGGGGCGCCGACGTGTTCATCGGGGTCAGCGCCCCGAACCTGCTCACCGGCGACGACATCGCCGGCATGGCCAAGGACGCGATCGTGTTCGCGCTGGCCAACCCCGACCCGGAGGTGGACCCGCGGGAGGCGCGCAAGCACGCCGCGGTGGTCGCCACCGGCCGCTCGGACCAGCCGAACCAAATCAACAACGTGCTCGCCTTCCCGGGTGTGTTCCGCGGCATGCTGGACGCGCACGCCGAGGAGTTCACCGAGGAGATGGCGATCGCGGCCGCGCAGGCCATCGCCGACGTGGTGGGCGAAGACAAGATCAACCCGACGGTGATCGTGCCGAGCGTCTTCGACTCCCGGGTGGCGCCGGCGGTCGCCGCCGCCGTCCGCGCCGCCGCGCACAACCCCAGCCCGCTCCCGGCCGCCGACCCCGGCCCGGCCGACCTTCCGGAAATCGCCGCGAACGCCAGCGCCACCCCCTGACCAACTCCGCGGCTGCGGGTGCCGCTGGGCGAGGAAGGCGGCCTCACCCGGCCCGTCTCGCTCCGGATGCCGCTCGGCGAGGAAGGCGACCCCACCCCGCCGTCTCGCTACGGGTGCCGCTCGGCGAGGAAGGCGGCCTCACCCGGCCCGTCTCGCTCCGGATGCCGCTCGGCGAGGAAGGCGACCCCACCCCGCCGTCTCGCTACCGGTGCCGCTCGGCGAGGAAGGCGGCCTCACCCGGCCCGTCTGGCTCCTTTGCTCTGCTTCAACCGACGCAACACCCAGTGTCCGGTAATCGGACAACAGGTATTGCGTGGGTTGAAGCAGAGCAAAGGGCCGGCAAGAACCCACGGCAGCCGGAACGGAGCGACGACCATCCACGGCAGCCAGAACAGAGCGACAACAGCCCACGGCAGCCGGAACGGAGCGGCCTCAGCCAGCGGCAGCCGGAGCGGACGGCCTCAGCCCCGAGCCGCAACGGACAGGGCGAGGAGGTCGACCTCGCCGGTGGCCACCAGAACGGCAGGGCCGGAGAGCCAGCACGAGTCCTCGGTGACCGTCACGGTCAGGCGGCCGCCGGGGACGTCCACGGCCATCACACCGGTGTCCCGTCCCGCGTCGCGCAGGGCCACGGCCGCCACCGCGCACGCGCCCGTGCCGCAGGACATGGTCTCGGCGCTGCCCCGCTCGTACACCCGCATCCGGGTGTGGCCGTCGGTGTCGTCGACCGGGTCGCCCGGCACGATGAACTCGACGTTCACGCCGGCCGGGAAGACCGCCGGGTCGAAGCCGGGCGCGACGGTCAGGTCCAGCGCGGACAACTCCACGCCGCTGGGCAGGGCGCACACCAGGTGCGGGTTGCCGACGTCCACGACCGTGCCGGACAGGGTCAGTCCGCCGAGGGTGGCGCTCGACTCGTCGTACATCCGAGGTTTGCGCATCTCGACGGAGACCGCGCCGCCCTCGACCAGCGCGCGCACGACGCCGGCGCGGGTGGCCACCGGCAACGCCGCGCCGGCGGGCGTGGCGAGCCCGGTGTCGAGCAGGTAGCGCACGAAGACCCGGGCGCCGTTTCCGCACATCTCGGCGAACGAGCCGTCCGCGTTCCAGTAGTCCATGAACCACTCGGCCTCGCCGGCCTGGCCGGCGCCGTCGGGGTGCTTGGCCGCGCGGACCACCCGCAGCACGCCGTCCGCGCCGATGCCGCGCCGCCGGTCGCAGAGCGCCGCGACCAGCTCCGGGGTCAGCTCGAGCTGACCGTCCGGGTCGGGCAGGAGGACGAAGTCGTTGCCGGTGCCGTGCCCCTTGGTGAACTCCACGACCCCATCATCGCGCAGTGGCCGGCACCAGACGCAGGGCGGCCTCGATCAGGTCCGGCGCGGCCGAGTCGAGCCACTGAATCCGGGGGTCGCGCCGGAACCAGGACCGCTGCCGGCGGACAAAACGCCGGGTCGCCCGGATTGTCTCGTCGTACGCCTGTTCCTCAGTCAGCTCACCGTCGAACAGGCGCAGCACCTGCTGGTAGCCGAGCGCCCGGCTCGCCGTCCGCCCCTCGGCCAGACCCCGGCCGACCAGCTCACGGGTCTCGTCGACGAGCCCGTCGGCCCACATCCGGTCCACCCGCAGCGCGATCCGCTCGTCCAGCAGCCCGGTGTCGAGGTCGACGCCGAGCTGCACCGACGGGTAGTACGGGGTGGGCTGCGGCAGCGACGCGGTGAACGGCGCGCCGGTCAGCTCGATCACCTCGAGCGCCCGGACGATCCGCCGGCCGTTGGCCGGCAGGATGCTCTCGGCGGCGACCGGGTCGGCGGCGCGCAGTCGGGCGTACAGCGGCGCCGGCCCGACCTCGGCCAACTCGCGTTCGAGCCGTTCGCGCAGCGCCGCGTCGGTGCCCGGGAACTCGAAGCGTTCCAGCACCGCCCGCACGTACAGCCCCGAGCCACCCACCAGCAGCGGCACCCGCCCCCGGGACAGGATGTCGTCCACCGCCGCACGGGCCAGCCGCTGGTACTCCGCGACGCTTGCCGGCTCGGTGACCTCCCAGATGTCGAGCAGGTGGTGCGGCACACCGTCCCGCTCGGCGGTGGTCAGCTTCGCGGTGCCGATGTCCATGCCCCGGTAGAGCTGCATCGAGTCGGCGTTGACCACCTCACCGTCGAGGGCGTGCGCCAGCGCGATGCTCAACGCCGACTTGCCGGCCGCCGTCGGCCCCACCACCGCGACGACCGTCACATCCGCTCCCAGGACGCCACGAAGTAGGCCACCCCGTAGGGCGCCGACTCGTGCAGCAACTCACCGCGCCACCCGCCGCCGCCGGCGCGGGCCGCGTCGGCGAGCACCTGCCAGGCCGCCCGGCCGGCGACCTTCAACTGCGCCGACAGACCCGGGTCCAGGTCGCGCAGGGCGTCCAGGTCCGCCTCGGCCAGGGCGGTGGCGACCCCCTTGTCGTACGGGAGAGCGCGCTGGTCGTCGTACCCGGGGGCCTGCTGGCCCCGGCAGGCCGACCCGTCACCGAGTACGAGCAGCGCCACCCGGTCACCGGCGGCGGCGACCTGCGCGGCGAGCGCGGCCACCTCGGCCGGCCCGGCGTCGGCGGTGACCTGTACGGCGGTCACCTGGGGAGGCGGGGTGTGCCGGGACAGCAGCCACGCGCCGACGGTCAGGCTCAGTGGCAGCACGGCACCGCGGTCCGGCTGGCCGGGGACCAGGGGCACGTCGAGGTCGACTCCCCACGGCTGGAACGAGCCGGTGGCCGGGGGCGGAACCGGACCGGTCACCGGGCCGACGCCGAGCAGCACCACCGCGTCCGCTCCGGTGGCCAGCAGCCGGCCGACGGCGAGGTCACAGGCCGACCGGAGGTCGTCCAGTTCGCCGGCGGCGGCACCGGCCACCTCGGGCACGAGCAGGGGCGGATGCGGGCAGACGGCGGCGGCGACCAGTGGCACCCGTTCACCGTAGCGGGAATCCCCGGTGCGTCTCCGCGGCGATCCGGTCAATCAGGCCCTAGGACACCGTATGGTCACGGTCGGCGATAGGCGCTCGACGCGGACCGGGTGAGACCTGTGACAATGCCGGAAGTAACTTGGCTGCGCCGTGGCGGCGACGGGGGTTCGTTCCCTCGACGCCGGGAGAACGAGGATGGGCACATGAGCGACTGGACTGCCTTCGGACGGGTGGACGCGGACGGCACCGTTTACGTCAAGACCGCCGAGGGCGAGCGGGTGGTCGGATCCTGGCAGGCAGGAGCGCCGGAGGAGGGGCTCGCGCACTTCGCCCGCCGCTTCGCCGACCTGGTCACCGAGGTGGATCTGACCGAAGCGCGGCTCAACTCGGGCGCGGCGGACGCCGGGCACTCGTTGAGCACGATCCGGCGGATCCGCGCCACGCTGCCGGAGGCCCACGTGGTCGGCGACATCGACGCCCTGACCGCCCGGCTGGACAAGTTGGCGACCCTCGCCGAGGAGAAGGCGACCGAGGCGCGGGCCGCCCGGGACGCCGCCCGTGGCGAGGCCCTGGCCCGCAAGACCGCCCTGGTCGAAGAGGCCGAGAAGCTCGCCGCGGAGTCGACCGGCTGGAAGACGGCCGGTGACCGGCTCAAGGAGATCCTCGACGAGTGGAAGACCATCCGCGGGGTCGACAAGAAGGCCGACGGCGAGCTGTGGAAGCGGTTCGCCGCCGCACGCGACGGCTTCACCCGACGCCGCGGCGCCCACTTCGCCTCCCTGGACGCGCAGCGCAAGCAGGCGCAGACCGTCAAGGAGGAGCTGGTCGCCGAGGCCGAGAAGATCTCGGACTCCACCGAGTGGGCGGCCACGGCCAACCAGCTCAAGGAGCTGATGACGCAGTGGAAGGCCGCGCCCCGCGCCTCCAAGGAGGCCGAGCAGAAGCTCTGGGAACGGTTCCGGGCCGCGCAGGACGCCTTCTTCACCCGGCGCAGCGAGGTCTTCTCCGCCCGGGACAACGAGCAGCGCGGCAACCTGGAGCGTAAGCAGGCCCTGCTCGCCGAGGCCGAGGCCCTGGACATCGACGCCGACCCCAAGGGCGCCCAGGCCAAGCTGCGGGAGATCCAGGCCCAGTGGCACGAGGCCGGCCGGGTACCCCGCGAGGCCGCCGCCGGGCTGGAGCGCCGGCTGCGCGTCATCGACGACAAGGTCCGCGAGGTGATGGACTCCGCGTGGCGGCGTACCACCAAGGAGGACAACCCGCTGCTCGCCCAGATGCGGGCCCAGGTGGCGGAGGCCGAGGAGCGGCTGGCCCGGGCGCAGAGCGCCGGGGACGCCCGGCGGATTAAGGAGGCCGAGCAGGCGCTCGCCTCGAAGCGGCAGTTCCTGCAACTCGCCGAGCAGGCCGGCTGACCTGACGCAGTCCACGAGCCCCCGGTCCCCCGAGAGGGACCGGGGGCTCATGCGTGTCCGGCGTCACTAGCCCCGCGCGTCGGCGCACGACGCACGGGGGGGGACTCCAAGATCCTCACAACATCCCGGAAGTTGCTGCATCAGACGCGCGGGAAGCAGCAACTTCCCCGAAGTGGTGACGATCTTGGGGCGGGTTGGGCGGCGCGGGGGCGGGATGGGGTGCGGGCAGTTGACGCATTGAGGTGGGCTGATGAGAATGGGCGACGGAGTCAGGTAGGGCCACCGGACCGAGGGCGCCGACGGCGGGCATCGCCGTCGAGGATCGGTCGGTGAGCCGCCGCGAGTTTCCCGTCCGCGTGACATGGGCCGTCGCGCACTGTCCGCGTACCGCCAAAGGGCCGTGACGTGCGCACGGCCGCCTGCCGGCGTCGTCGTTGGACGGCGTCGTGCCTCCGAAGTGGAGCTCGAATGATCCGTATGAAAGCGCTCGGTGGCGCGCTGACCGCGCTCGCCACCGCCGCGGCCGGCGTGTTCCTGGCCGCCGCTGTCAGCACCACCCCGGCTTCCGCAGCCGGTACCGGCACCGGATATCTGCACACGAACGGCAACCAGATCGTGGACAGCACCGGGGCCACGGTCCGGCTGACCGGCATCAACTGGTTCGGCATGGAGACCGACAACAAGACCTTCCACGGGCTCTGGTCGAGCAATCCGTGGCGGGGGCAGCTCGACACGATGGCCCGGCTGGGCTACAACACGCTGCGGGTGCCGTACTCGAACGACTCGGTCAAGGCCGGCGCGACCGCCACCGGGATCAACGACTTCGTGAACCCGGATCTGGTCGGGCTGTCGCCGTTGCAGATCCTGGACAAGGTGATCGCCTACGCCGGCAGCAAGGGAATGCGGATCATCCTGGACCGGCACCGGCCGACGTCGGCCGGGCAGTCGCCGCTCTGGTACACGTCGACGGTCTCCGAGGCGACCTGGATCAACGACTGGAAGATGCTCGCCCAGCGGTACGCGGGCAATCCGACGGTGATCGGCGCGGACCTGCACAACGAGCCGCACGCCGAGGGGACCAACCCGGCGGCCACCGGCGCGTGCTGGGGTTGCGGCGACACGAACCGGGACTGGCGGCTCGCCGCCGAGCGGGCCGGTAACGCCATCCTCGGCGTGCAGCCCAACTGGTTGATCTTCGTGGAGGGGGTGAGCTGCCCGAGCGGTGGCCTCTCCAACGTCTGGGACAACGACCCGAGCAACGACGAGGACTGCGGCTGGTGGGGCGGCAACCTGTCGAAGGCGGGCCAGTACCCGGTACGGCTGAACGTGCCGAACCGGTTGGTCTACTCGCCGCACGAGTACGCGACGTCGGTGTACCGGCAGACCTGGTTCGACGCCCCCGACTACCCGGCGAACCTGCCGGCCATCTGGGACAAGTACTGGGGTTACCTCTACAAGCAGAACATCGCCCCGATCATGATGGGTGAGTTCGGCAGCACCCTGGCCGACCCGAAGGACCGGGTGTGGCTGGAGAAGTTGATGGCGTACACCGGCACCGGCGTGACCGGGATGTCGTTCACCTACTGGTCCTGGAACCCCAACTCGGGCGACACCGGCGGCATCGCGCTTGACGACTGGACCAACGTCAACACCACCAAGCAGGCGATCCTGCAGCCGTACCTGATCGCCCCGAGCGGGGGCGGACCCACCGGCGGACCCACCGGCGGCCCCACGGGCGGACCCACCGGCGGACCCACCGGCGGCCCCACCGGCGGGCCGACGAGCGCGCCTCCGGGCGCCTGCACTGCCACCTACCGGCAGGTCAACGCCTGGCAGGGCGGCTTCCAGGGTGAGCTGACCGTGAAGAACACCGGCACCGCAGCGGTGAATCCGTGGTCGGTCACCTGGAGTTGGCCGTCCGGCGTGACGCTGGGTAGCGGGTGGAACGCCACCGTCACCCAGTCCGGTACGACGGTCACGGCCGCCGCGCCCAGCCACGCGCCGTCTCTGGCGGCGGGCGCCTCGGTCACCGTGGGCTTCACCGCCAACGGTACGGCCAGCGCCCCGGCGACCGTAAAGCTCAACGGCGCGAGCTGTTGAGCAACCGAGGTGGTCGACGCCCACGCCGAGGGCGTCGGCCACCTCGGGCCGGGCGCGCACCAGCTCAAGCGCAGGACGACCGCGCCCCGGCCGCACGGAGCATTTACATCCAGATGCTTCTATGTTTCCATCGGGAAAGCGCTTGCCTCCGTCGCGGCCGGCGCGAGCGCGGGAGCCGCTCTCCGCACCGAACCGCACCGGCGGACCCGGGACCTGAGATCCCGGCCCACCTCGCCGCCCACGGGCATGGGCGTCGCGAGGGCATGTCCGCCTCACCGAAAGGAAGCAGCATGCGCACAGCACAGCGTCGAACGACGCTGCTCGCCACCACCGCCGCCGCGACCGTCGCCCTGGTCGCCGGCGGCCTCCTGACGGCCGTGTCGGCCCAGGCGGCAGCCGGCTGTCAGGTCGCCTACTCGGTCGCCAGCCAGTGGCCGGGCGGGTTCACCGGCAACGTCACGGTCACCAACCTCGGCGACCCGGTCTCCGGGTGGACGTTGCGCTGGTCGTACGGGGCCGGCCAGCAGGTCAGCCAGGCGTGGGGGGCCACCGTCACGCAGAGCGGCGGCGAGGTGTCCGCCGCCAACGTCGACTACAACGGCAACCTGGCCACGAACGGCAGCGCCTCGTTCGGCTTCAACGCGAGCTGGAACAACTCCAGCAACCCGGCCCCGACCAGCTTCACGTTGAACAACGTGGCCTGCACCGGCGGCACCACCACACCGACCACCGCCGCACCGACCACCCCGGGCACGCCCACCATCTCACCGATCCCCAGCCAGTCGCCGCCCAGCGTTCCGCCGCAGACCGGCCTGGTCGGCTGGGCCACCCAGAACGGCGGCACCACCGGCGGCGGTGGCGCCCCGGCGACCACCGTCACGAACGCCTCGGCGCTCACCAGCGCGCTGAACGCGACCGGGTCGGCGGTGATCCGGGTGTCCGGCACCATCTCCTGCTCGGGCATGCTGCGGGTCCGCTCCAACAAGACCATCCTCGGCAACTCCGGCGCCACGATCGTCGGCTGTGGACTCAACATCAGCGGCGACCGCAACGTCATCATCCGGAACCTGACGTTCCGGGACTGGAACGACGACGCGATAAACGTGCAGGAGTCGGCCACCAACATCTGGATCGACCACAACACCTTCAGCAACGGGTACGACGGCGCGGTCGACATCAAGCGCGGCTCGGACTTCGTCACCGTGTCGTGGAACCGGGTCTTCAACCACGACAAGACCATGCTGCTCGGCCACAGTGACGACAACGGCGCCCAGGACACCGGGCACCTGCGGGTGACGTACCACCACAACTGGTTCGACGGCAGCAAGCAGCGCAACCCCCGGGTGCGCTTCGGCAACCCGGTGCACGTCTACAACAACTACTACCGGGCCAACACCGGCTACGGCGTGGCCTCCACCGAGAACGCGGGCGTGCTCGTCGAGGGCAACTACTTCGAGAACGTCCCCGACACGTACCACCTCGGCGAGGCCGACTCCGGACCGGGCCGGCTGGTCGCCCGGAACAACCACTTCGTCAACTCGCCCGCCGGGCAGACCGGTGGCAGCGTCGCCAGCATCCCGTACTCGTACCAACTGGACACCGCGAGCAACGTCAAGTCCATCGTGACGGGCGGCGCCGGCGCCGGTCGCATCACGGTCTGACCGTGGGTCGGTCGGGGTCCGCCGGGCCGGCGGGCCCCGACCGGGGTCAGTGCGCGGAGCAGCCGGTCGTCGGCGCGGGCGCCGCGGCCGGGGCACCGACCGTGGGCAGGCCAAGCAACACCCCGGGGGTACGCGGGGAACGGCCGGCCTCGGCGGCGTCGCCGGCCCGGGTCCGCCGGTGCGACAGGGGTGCGCCGTCGGCGTTGAGGTGGTGCGGCGCGGCGTACGTGATCTCGGTGTGCACGATGTCGCCGGGGCGGATCGCACCGGCGAAGCTGCCGGCGTCGAAGTGCACCAGCCGGCCGTCGCGGGCCCGGCCGGACAGCCGCCCGGTCCGCTCGTCCTTGCGGCCCTCGCCGACCGCGACCAGCACCTCGACGGTCTCGCCCACGAGGCGCTTGTTCTCCGCCCAGGTGATCTCCTCGACGGTCGCGATGAGCCGCTCGTAGCGTTCCTGCACGACCTGCTTGGGCAGTTGGCCGTCCATGGTCGCGGCGGGGGTGCCGGGGCGCTTGGAGTACTGGAAGGTGAAGGCCGACGAGAAGCGGGCCTCGCGCACCACGTCCAGCGTGCGCTGGAAGTCGGCCTCGGTCTCGCCCGGAAAGCCGACGATGATGTCGGTGGTGATCGCCGCGTCCGGCATCGCCGCCCGGACCTTCTCGATGATGCCCAGGTACCGCTCGGAGCGGTACGACCGGCGCATCGCCTTCAGCACGTCGTCGGAGCCGGACTGCAACGGCATGTGCAGCGAGTGGCACACGTTCGGGGTCTCGGCCATCGCGGCGATCACGTCGTCGGTGAAGTCCTTCGGGTGCGGGCTGGTGAACCGGACTCGCTCCAGGCCGTCGATCTCACCGGTCGCGCGCAGCAGCTTGCCGAACGCGTACCGGTCGCCGAACTCGACGCCGTACGAGTTGACGTTCTGCCCGAGCAGCGTCACCTCCAGCACGCCCTCGTCGACGAGCGTGCGCACCTCGGAGAGGATGTCGCCGGGGCGGCGGTCCTTCTCCTTGCCGCGCAGGAAGGGCACGATGCAGAACGTGCAGGTGTTGTTGCAGCCCACCGAGATCGAGACCCAGCCGGCGTACGTGGACTCGCGGCGGGTCGGCAGCGTGGACGGGAAGACGTCCAGCGACTCCAGGATCTCCACCTCGGCGGCGGCGTTGTGCCGGGCCCGTTCCAGCAGCACCGGCAGCGCGCCGATGTTGTGCGTGCCGAAGACCACGTCCACCCAGGGCGCCTTGCGGACGATCTCGCCACGGTCCTTCTGCGCCAGGCAACCACCGACGGCGATCTGCATCCCCGGGTGCTTGTCCTTCACCGGGCGCAGATGACCGAGGTTGCCGTAGAGGCGGTTGTCGGCGTTCTCCCGCACCGCGCAGGTGTTGAAGACGACGATGTCGGGGGCGTCGTCGGCCTGGGGCGCGCGCACGTAGCCGGCCTGTTCCAGCAGGCCGGAGATGCGCTCGGAGTCGTGCACGTTCATCTGGCAGCCGTAGGTGCGCACCTGGTAGGTGCGCGGGCTGCCCGCCGCTGCGGTAGTCATGACCAGGACAGCGTATCCGGGTCGACCGGATCACCCCGAACCGAGGAGCACCCGACATGTGCCGAAGCATCAAGACGCTGCGCGAACCGTTCACTCCGCAGGTGACCGACGCGGACATCGAGGCGGCGGCGTTGCAGTACGTCCGGAAGATCTCGGGCTTCCGGGCGCCCGCCGCGCACAACGCCGCCGCGTTCGAGGCCGCCGTGGCCGCCGTGACCGAGGCCACCCGCACCCTGCTCGACCAGTTGGTCGTGCGGGGTGGGTCGAACGCCGCCGATCGACCGGCCGCCACCGCCACCGGGCGCGGCTGACGCCCCGGCCCGGCCGGCTCGGCGTGAGCGGGCCTGGCCGGCTCGGTGGCGGTCAGGCTGCGGCGAGGACCGGCGCGACGGTGTCGGGCGCCCAGCGGGAGCGGTGACACTGCGACCAGCCCCGGCAGCCCGGGTCACCCAGCGAGCAGAGCCGTCGTCGGCTGAGCACCTCTCCGTCGTCGGTGTCCCGGACGTCGAAGTGCACCGGGCGGACCGTGCCGTCCGGTGCGACGAGCAGGTGCCGGGTGACGTCGAGGGTGTCGTCCCGCAGCAGGCAGTCCCGGCCCAGCAACCGGGCCAGCGCGGCGATGCTGGCGTGCTCGGAGAGCCGCTCGGGCACCCCGTAGCAGTCGATCACCGTCGGGAACTCGCCCGGCGCCTGCCAGACGTCACACACCACCGCGTACGCCGGCAGTCTCGCCGGGTCCGCCGCCGCCAGCGGCATCACCACCCGACCGAGTGCCTCGGCCAGCGCCGGGTAGACCTCAACGGGTCGTACCCGGTCGATTCTCCAGTTCCACAGCTCGGTCATTCCGCCTCCTCGCTGCGTTCGTCCCACCGGCCTCCGGATCGGGCCTTACTGACGATGGTGGGGGGCATATGACCTCAGCCGGGGGCAAGTTACCGGTCTGTGACCATTCCGGGCAAAATTTCCCTGAGCGGCATTGCTCGGAGTAGCGGGAAGGTGACAGTTTATCGGGTATCGTGCGCCGACCGAACCACCCGGAGGGCGTGTCCCGACACCACCGGTAGCGGTTCCGTAGGCCGAGCGTCAGCGCAGGACGACCAGGTGCTCCCCGCGCGGCAGCAGCTCACCGACCACCGGCGCGCCCGGCAGCTCACCGGCCACCAGCAGACCGCCGGACGTCTGCGCGTCGGCCAGCAGCAGCCGCTCCCCCTCGTCGGCCGCGCCGAAGTCCGTCCACGGGGTGACCCACTCCAGGTTGCGGCGGCTGCCGCCACTGACGTACCCGTCGCGCAGCGCCTCCCGCGCGCCCGCCAGGTACGGCACCCGGGCCGTGTCGATGGCCACCGTCAACCGGCTGGCGCGGGCCAGCTTCGAGGCGTGCCCGAGCAGGCCGAACCCGGTCACGTCGGTGCCGCACCGGATGCCGGCGGCGACCGCGGCGCGCGCCGCGTCCCGGTTCAGCGCGCTCATCGAGGCGACCGCCTCCGGGAAGCTCTCGCCGGTGGACTTGTGGCGGGTGTTGAGCACGCCCACGCCGAGCGGCTTGGTCAGGGACAGCGGTATCCCGGCCCGGCCGGCGTCCAGAGTGATCAGCTCCTCGGGGCGTACCGTGCCGGTGACCGCGAGTCCGTACTTCGGACCGTCGTCATCCACGCTGTGCCCGCCGGCCAGGTGACAACCGGCCTCCCGGGCCACGTCCTGGCCGCCGCGCAGCACCTCCCGCGCCAACTCCAGCGGCAGCACGTCCCGCGGCCAGCAGAGCAGGTTCAGCGCCACCAGCGGCGTGCCGCCCATCGCGTACACGTCGGACAGCGCGTTGGCCGCGGCGATGCGCCCCCAGTCGTACGCGTCGTCGACGACCGGGGTGAAGAAGTCCGCCGTGCTGACCAGGCCGGTGCGCTCGTCCAGACGGACCACCGCGGCGTCGTCGCCGTGGTCCAGACCGACCAGCAGTTCCGCGCTGCCGGTGGCCGGGCCGAGACCCGCCACCATGGCCTCCAGCTCGCCCGGGGGGATCTTGCAGGCGCAGCCGCCGCCGCGCGCGTAACGGGTCAGCCGTACGGGTTCGGTCATCCCCCCATGATCTCGGCAACCGCGTGCCGCCGCCACCGTCGCGGCCCACCGGTGACCGAAACCGGACGCCGGTAGCCGATCGTGACCGGTGTTACCGCTCCGTGACCAACTGGGTTGCGTTCCGCCACATCACGCCGCCTACAGTTGCCCAACCGGGGGTCGACCGACCCCGCTCCGGGGAGACGACAGGGACGGTGGACGACGTGACGACGGGCGAACCGCTCATCGTGCTGGACGCGGTCAACAAGTGGTTCGGACCGCTGCACGTGCTGGACGACGTCTCGCTGTCGGTGGGTCGGGGCGAGGTGGTCGTGGTCATCGGCCCGTCCGGCTCCGGCAAGTCGACGCTGTGTCGCACCATCAACAGACTGGAACCGATCGATTCCGGCAGCATCACCTTCGACGGTCAGCCGCTGCCGGCCGAGGGCAAGCCCCTCGCCCGGCTGCGCAGCGAGGTGGGCATGGTCTTCCAGTCCTTCAACCTCTTCGCCCACAAGACCATCCTGGAGAACGTGACCCTCGGGCCGATCAAGGTCCGCAGGGAGAAGCCCGCCGTGGCCCGCGAACGCGGTCTGGCCCTGCTGGACCGGGTCGGTATCGCCAACCAGGCGGACAAGTTCCCGGCGCAGCTCTCCGGCGGTCAGCAGCAGCGGGCGGCGATCGCCCGCGCCCTGGCCATGCAGCCCAAGGCGATGCTGTTCGACGAGCCCACAAGCGCCCTCGACCCGGAGATGGTCGGCGAGGTGCTGGACGTGATGACGTCGCTGGCGCGGGACGGCATGACCATGGTCGTGGTCACCCACGAGATGGGCTTCGCGCGGCACGCCGCCAACCGGGTCATTTTCATGGCCGACGGCCAACTGGTCGAGGACGCCCCGCCCGCGGAGTTCTTCGCGAACCCGCGCAGCGACCGGGCCAAGGACTTCCTCTCCAAGATCCTCACGCACTAGGCGTCCGTAGTGGAGCGCGCCGCACAGGGGCGGGCTCCGTCGAAGAAGGAGAAGAGTATGCGTATGACGCGCGTGGCGGCGGTCGCCATGATGGCCTCCCTCGCCCTGTCCGCCGCGGCCTGCGGCAAGGAGGGTGAGCCGACCCCGAGCGCGGGCGGGAACGCCTCCGGCGCCGCCCAGGGGGACACCTGCAAGAGCTCCGGCGCGACCTTCACCCCGAAGGCGGACGCTGCCGTCGCCGGCAGCCCGACCTTCGACAAGATCAAGGCGGCCGGCACGGTCTCCATCGGGGTCAAGTTCGACCAGCCGAACCTCGGCTACAAGGACGCCCAGGGCAAGCGGTGCGGCTTCGACATCGAGATCGCCCAGTACGTCGCGAGCACGCTCGGCATCGACCCCGCGAAGATCCAGTACAAGGAGATCGCGTCGGCCAACCGGGAGACCGCGATCAAGGGTGGTGAGGTCGACTACTACGTCGGCACCTACTCGATCACGGACAAGCGCAAGAACGACATCTCCTTCGCCGGCCCGTACTTCGTCGCCGGTCAGGACCTGCTGGTTCGCAAGGACGAGTCGTCGATCACCGGCAAGGACACCCTCAAGGGCAAGAAGGTCTGCTCGGCCACCGGCTCGACGCCGATCCAGAAGGTCCGCGACGAGGGTCTGACCGAGGCGAACAACATCGTCGAGTTCAAGACCTACTCGGAGTGCGTGTCGCAGCTGCTGGACAAGAAGGTCGACGCCGTCACCACCGACGACGCGATCCTCAAGGGCTACGCGGCGCAGAACCCGGACGAGCTGAAGGTCGTCGGCCAGCCGTTCAGCACCGAGAAGTACGGCATCGGCCTGCCGAAGGACGACAAGGCGCTGCGCGACTACGTCAACGACCAGATCGAGGCCGCTTTCAGCAACGGCACCTGGCAGAAGATCTACGACGGCACCCTCGGCCTGTCCGGCTCGGCCGGCACCCCGCCGAAGGTCGAGCGGTACTGATCGACCCGGCTCGACACGAGTTGCGGCGCCGGGCGGGGCTTCTCCCCGTCCGGCGCCCGTGGAGAGGGACTGAGAGCGAGGCATGGGCGAGTTCTTCCGCGTACTGACGGACAACGGGCAACTGTTCGTCGACGGGTTCACCAACACCGTCAAACTCTTCCTGATCGCCGCGGTCGGCAGCCTCGTCCTCGGCACGCTGCTCGGCGCGATGCGGGTCTCCCCCGTGCCGGCGCTGCGCGCGTTCGGCGCCACGTACGTCAACCTGGTGCGTAACACCCCGCTGACGCTGGTCTTCGCGTTCCTCGTGTTCGCGGTGCCGAAGCTCGACGTCAATATCGACTACTTCCCCAGCGCCGCCATCGCGCTGACCGTCTACACCTCGGCGTTCGTCTGCGAGGTGATCCGCTCCGGCGTCAACACGGTGGCCGCCGGGCAGGCCGAGGCGGCCCGCGCCCTGGGCATGACCTTCGGCCAGGTGCTCACGCTCATCGTGCTGCCGCAGGCGCTGCGGGCGATGGTCCCGCCGATGGTGAGCGTGTTCATCGCCATGCTGAAGAACACCACGATCGCCGCCGGTTTCTCGGTGCTGGAGGCCGGCGCGATCCCCGCGTACATGGCCGAGCGGGGCGAGCCGCAGTTCGCCGTCCTGCTCTGGATCACCATCGGCTTCCTGATCCTGATCCTGCCGCTGGTGGCGTTGCAGCGGTTCCTGGAGCGCAAGTGGAGGGTGGCCCGATGAGCCCCGCAGTCGTGAACGGAGGGTGGTTGAGGTGAGCCAGGCATCGGTCCTCTACGACCTGCCCGGGCCCCGCGCCAAGCGGCGCAACGCGCTCCTGGGGGTCGTCTCCACGGCCGGCATCATCGCGCTGCTCGCCTACGTCGGCTACAAGTTCGCCGACACCGGCCAGTTCGAGGCCCGCAAGTGGGAGCAGTTCCAGTACGCCTCGGTGCAACGCGAACTGCTCGCCGGCCTGTGGGCGACGCTGAAGGCGGCCGGCATCGCCGCCGTCCTGGCGCTGCTGTTCGGCGCGATCTTCGCCAGCGGCCGGCTCAGCGACAAGTGGATCCTGCGGGCCCCGTCGACGTTCGTGGTGGAGCTGTTCCGGGCCATCCCGCTGCTGATCCTGATCTTCTTCGGCTACTACGTGCCGTTGCAGTACGGCTGGTCGATCGACAAGCTGTGGGCGCTGGTCATCGGGCTGATGCTCTACAACGGCTCGGTGCTCGCGGAGATCTTCCGGGCCGGCATCAACGCGGTGCCGTACGGGCAGACCGAGGGCGCGTACGCGATCGGCATGCGCAAGAACCAGGTGCTGCGGCTCATCCTGCTGCCGCAGGCCGTCCGGTCGATGCTCCCGGCGATCGTCAGCCAGCTCGTCGTGCTGCTCAAGGACACCGCGCTGGGCTTCATCATCACGTACCCCGAACTGCTGTTCGTCGGCAAGCAGATCGGCGGCCGGTTGCCGTTCGGGCTGCCGTACGTGCCGACGTACCTGATCGTCGCGACGATCTACATCGCCATCTGCGGCGCGCTGTCGATCCTGGCCTGGTGGTTGCAGAAGCGGATGGGCCGCGCGCCGCGCACCGCCGCGAAGGTGCTGCCCGCCCAGGACGCGGGCGCGGATTCGGCCCGGATGATCTGACCGGGACCAGCACGAACGACGGGCGGGTGGCCGAGGCCACCCGCCCGTCGCGTGTCTGCCGGTCAGCGGGCGATCTCGGTGACCCGGGACTCGCGGACCACGGTGACCCGGATCTGACCCGGGTAGGTCAGCTCCTCCTCGATCTGCTTGGCCACGTCCCGGGCCAGCACGGCAGCGCCGATGTCGTCCACGTCGTCCGGCTTGACCATCACCCGGATCTCCCGGCCGGCCTGCATGGCGAAGACCTTGTCCACACCGAGCTTGCCGGCCGCGATCTCCTCGATCCGCTCCAGCCGCTTGACGTACGCCTCCAGGCTCTCCCGCCGCGCCCCCGGCCGGCCGCCGGAGCAGGCGTCGGACGCCTGGGTGAGGACGGCCTCGATGGTCTGCGGCGGCACCTCGTTGTGGTGCGCCTCGATGGCGTGCACCACGTCCTCGTGCTCGCCGTACTTGCGGGCCAGGTCGGCCCCGATGATGGCGTGGCTGCCCTCGACCTCGTGGGTGAGCGCCTTGCCGATGTCGTGCAGGAACGCCGACCGCTTGATGGTGGGCACGTCCAGCCGCAGTTCGGCGGCCATGATGCCGGCGATGTGCGCGGTCTCGACCAGGTGCTTCAGCACGTTCTGGCCGTACGAGGTGCGGTAGCGAAGCCGACCCAGCAGGGTGATCAGCTCCGGGTGGATCTCGGTGATGCCGACCTCGACCAGGGCGTCCTCGGCGGCGCGCAGGCAGAGCTGCTCCACCTCCTGGCGGGCCAGGTCGTAGACCTCCTCGATCCGGTGCGGGTGGATCCGCCCGTCCAGCACCAGCTTCTCGAGGGTGAGCCGGCCGACCTCGCGGCGTACCGGGTCGAAGCAGGAGAGCAGCACCGCCTCGGGGGTGTCGTCGATGATCAGGTTGACGCCGGTCACCGATTCGAAGGCGCGGATGTTCCGGCCCTCGCGGCCGATGATGCGGCCCTTCATCTCGTCCCCGGGCAGGTGCAGGACGCTGACCACGCTCTCCGCGGTCTGCTCGCTGGCCACCCGCTGGATCGCGTCCACCACGATGTGCCGGGCCCGCTGCTCGGCGGTGTTGCGCGCGTCGGACTCGATGTCGCGCACCAGCAGCGCCGCCTCCCGCTTGGCGGACGTCTCGATCGCCTCGATCAGCTCGAGCCGGGCGGACTCGGCGGTGAGGCCGGCCACCCGCTCCAACTCCCGGCGGCGCAGTTCCTCGGCCTCGGCCAGTTCGGCCTCGCGCTGGGCGAGCGCGGACTCCCGGGCCGCGAGGGCGGCGCTGGCCGCCGTGAGCTGCCGTTCCCGCTCGGCGAACCGCTCCACCTCCTCGGTGTGCAGCCGCTCCCGCTCGTCCATCCGGGCCGCCCGACGCTCCACCTCGGCGGCCTGTTCACGGGTGGTGGCGGCGAGCACCGCGACCTCCCGCTCGCCGCTGCGGCGCGCGGCCGTACGGAGCTGCTCGGCGTCCGCCTCGGCCTGCTTGTGTGCCCGTTCCAGCACGGTGTCCGCCTCGGCGCGGGCGTCGTCGAGCACCCGCCGGGCCTCGGCCCGGGCCGCCTTCGCCTCGGCCTTCGCGGCAGCCGCCTCGGCGCGGGCCGCGGAGGCGGCGGACTTCGCCACGTCGATCGTGCTGTTCGCCTGGTCGGCCGCGTCGCGCAGGGCGGCCAGGGACTGCTCCTGCCGGTCCTTCTCGGCGATGAAGGCAGGATCCTCCGGAACGGGCGCCGAGCCGATCCGGCGCAGCGTCCGGATGCCGACCAGCACCGCCGCGACCACGACCACGGCGAGGATCAGGACGGCCGCGAGGAGCACCACGTCGAGGGCGTTCATGCCGGGACCCCGCGAGGTCCATCCGTGCGTCTGTGCCGCCGCCCCGCCATGGCCGCCTCCCCTGAACGTCATGACCGCAGCGACCGTGCCCAGGGCACACTCCTGCGGCTGTGGACGCCCGACCGGAGCGGCTGGCCGTGGATAGCTCTCTCCGCCGGCGGTGCCCTCGGGCATCGTCGGCGACCGGGTGCAGTTGTCGCGGCGTGCCGGACCGGCCAGTCCGGAACTGCCGCCAAAGGCCGTGGAGCCGGCCAAAGTGATGCTGTTCTGTTACGAGATCTATGTTGTGCGCTTAGCCTGCGATGGTCGGGCAATGTGAGCCTGTATGGCGAGGCTAGGTCTCCGAGGGCGGTCTGGTCAAGGACTCATGATCAAACCCCCCGAACGGAGAGAAGTTGTAACGTCACGTAAAGCTGATGTCGTGTCGGACACGGCGGGACAAACGCGGCGAGCCGACGCCCCGATTCGGGTGTCGTGCCTGTTCAGCGACGCCGACACCGGGGCGTCGGGCCGACTGTGTGACAACAGCGACCCGGCAGCGCGTCACGCACTCGCACCATCGGCGGATTGTCGATCATCTGACCTTCCCCTACCGTCCACGCATGATGCGGAAGTTGCTCCTGTTCGTGGGCGTGTTGGCGCTGTCGTTCGGCGCCGTGGTGGTCTTCGCGAACTGGCGGGCGACGACCGGCTCGGAGGGTACGGCAGCGCTCAAGGCCGGTGAGCGGACCACCACCGCGGACGGGCGGATGAGCTACACCGCACCGGCGGAGTGGACGGCCCGCCCCTGCCCGCCGCGGGGCGAACCGGACTGCACCCAGGTCTCACCGAAGGCCGGGGGCGAGGGCGACATCGTCATGCTGATGACCATGGAGCCGAACCCGGTGGAGGGCTCAGTGATGGACCTGTTCCTCGTCGACGACCCCGCCGTCGCGCCAACCGATCCGGCGGTCCAACGGCTCACGCTCGACGGCGCGAAGGCCGTACGGATCGACTCCTACAAGTTTCCTCCCGAGCCGATGGCGAACATGGAGGGGTTCCCCGGCGTCGCTGACGTCATGGTCTACGGCGTCATCCCCGACAGCACCGACGAGTTCGCGATCATGTGTCGGCACGGGGTGCTGCCGGCGGCGCAGATGCGGGCGGGCTGCGACCTGATTGTGGAGAGCCTGCGCTTCCCTCGCTGACCCCCACAACCCCGCGCCGCCCCACCGCCACTCCCGCGATCTTGCACTTTCTGTGGCGACAGAACGGGCCGTATCACACATTTCCTCAGCAGAAAGTGCAAGATCGGCGCGGGTGATGGGCGTGGCCTCGGGGGCCCCAGCGCCTCACTCGCCTTCGGCGTCGGCGAGCGCGTCGGCGTCGATCTGCTCGGCGAACTCGGCCGCCTCGGCGCTCTGCGCGGCGAGCGCGTCCTTCACCGCCCGGATCGCCACGCCCGGCGGGTAGCCCTTGCGGGCCAGCATGCCCACCAGGCGGCGGAAGACCGCATCCGGCTCACCCCGGGCGGTCCGTAGTTTGCGCTCCACGAGGGCCCGGGCGGTCTCCGCCTCGGTCTCCTCGTCCAGCTCACCCAGCGCCTCGGTGGCCACCTCGCCGTCCACGCCCTTACGGCGCAACTCGTTGGCGAGCGCCCGGCGGGCGAGGCCCCGCCCGGAATGTCGGCTCGACACCCAAGCTCGGGCGAACGCGGCGTCGTCGATGATGCCGACCTCGTCGTACCGGTCGAGCACCTCGGCCGACACCTCCTCGGAGATGCCCCGCTTGGCCAGCGCCCCGGCCAGCTCGGCGCGGGTTCGCGGCCGGACGGCGAGCTGGCGCAGGCAGATCTCGCGAGCCACCTCGGACTCGTCGCGCGGCGTGGCCGCCTGCTCGTCGGCCGGCGACTCGCCCCGACGGCCACCCCGGCGGGGGCGCGGCGGATCGGCGGCGTCGCCCGTACGAGGCGGACTGGCATCCCAGCCCCGCCCCGTACGAGCGCGTCGTCCTGCCATGGGTCAGCGACCGGTCAGAAGTCGACCGGCGGCAGCTCCGGGCCACCGGCGGCGTCGCCCGCGCCGACCCCGACGCCGAGCTTCTCCAGGATCTTCTTCTCGATCTCGGCGGCCACGTCCGGGTTCTCCTTCAGGAACTCCCGGGCCTTCTCCTTGCCCTGGCCGAGCTGGTCGCCGTCGTACGTGTACCACGCGCCGGACTTGCGGATGATCGCCTGCTCCACGCCGACGTCGATCAGCGAGCCCTCGCGCGAGATGCCCTTGCCGTACATGATGTCGAACTCGGCCTGCTTGAACGGCGCGGCGACCTTGTTCTTCACGACCTTGACCCGGGTGCGGTTACCGACCACGTCGGTGCCGTCCTTGAGGCTCTCGATGCGGCGCACGTCGAGCCGGACCGAGGCGTAGAACTTCAGCGCCCGACCACCGGTCGTGGTCTCCGGGCTGCCGAACATCACGCCGATCTTCTCCCGGAGCTGGTTGATGAAGATCGCCGTGGTGCCGGTGTTGCTGAGCACGCCGGTGATCTTGCGCAGCGCCTGGCTCATCAGCCGGGCCTGGAGACCCACGTGGCTGTCGCCCATCTCGCCCTCGATCTCGGCGCGGGGCACCAGGGCCGCCACGGAGTCGATCACGATGATGTCCAGGGCGCCGGAGCGGATCAGCATGTCCGCGATCTCCAGCGCCTGCTCGCCGGTGTCCGGCTGGGAGACCAGCATCGCGTCGGTGTCGACGCCGAGGGCCTTCGCGTACTCCGGGTCGAGCGCGTGCTCGGCGTCGATGAAGGCGGCGATGCCGCCGTTGCGCTGGGCGTTCGCCACGGCGTGCAGGGCCACCGTGGTCTTACCGCTGGACTCGGGGCCGTAGACCTCGATCACCCGGCCGCGCGGGAGACCACCCACGCCGAGCGCCACGTCGAGCGCGATGGAGCCGGTCGGGATCACGGCGGTCTGGACGACCGGCCGCTCTCCCAGCCGCATCACCGAGCCCTTGCCGAACTGCTTGTCGATCTGAGCGAGAGCAAGGTCGAGTGCCTTCTCCCGGTCAGGCCCTGCTGCCATGGTTGCCACCCCTGCCTTCGCCGGCGTCTTTGCTGAGCTTCGCGTCACGCGGACACGCTAGGCGCTAGGTCCGACAGAAAACCAGCCGACGGGCCGCGAGCTGTGGACGAGCACCCCGCTGTGGACAATAGCCGAACAGGTGTACGACTCGACAAGCGACACGCGGAACCAGCGAAAAGGCTGCTCAGCGTAGTCGCGCGGGCACGCGGTCGGGGTACGCGGCGCACACCGCCCGCCACACCGCGTGGGTCTGCTCACCCGCCGCCAACGCCTGCTCGATGGTCCGGCCGCCAAGCTGGGACAGCACCTGATCCCGGGCGATGCTGGCCGCGTAGCCCGGCCCGAACGCCTCCTCCAACCGCGCCCAGAAGTCGGTCAGCCGCACGTGATCAATCCTCCTCACCCGGTGCCCCGGTCGGCACCGGGCGCAACGCTAGCGCCACCAGGGGCACGGTCGCGACCGCCGCGAGCAGGGTGAGCACGGGATATCCGGCCGCCTGCATGACAAACCCGCTGAGCACCGCGGCACTCGCGCCGGCCAGCCCCATGATCATGTCGGAGAATCCCTGGACGCTCGGCCGCACCTCGGCCGACACCGACTCGGAGAGCAACGTCGAGCCGGCCACCATCGTCCCGGACCAGCCCAGCCCGAGCAGGACCAGACCGACCGAGAGCCGAGGGGTGTGGTGCCCGGCGGTACCGGCGACCGCGCAGGCGGCCAGCAGCAACCCGACCCCGCCGAGGATCACCGCCCGGCGGCCGAGCCGGTCGGTGAGCCAGCCGACCACCGGGGAGAACGCGTACATGCCGGCGATGTGCAGACTCAGCACGATCCCGACCAGCCGCAGCACGTCGGCGTCGGCGTGCGACTCACCGAGCCGGACCGGGGTCATCGCCATCACCGCCACCATGACCAGGTGACCCACCGCCACGGCGGCGATGCCGAGCCGGGCGGCGGGCTGTTCGCGTACCACCGACCAGGCCGCCCGCATCCCGGCGCCGCGCGGCGCACGCACGCCGACCGGCACGGCGGCCGGCCCGTCGCCACCGCCCGCCGGCGACCCGGCGGCGGGCCCGGGCGTCGCCGCCGCACCGTCCGACGGCACGGCGGCGGCCGGCCCGCCACCGTCGGGCCCGGTCGTCGGTGGCGACGCGGCGTCGGCCGCCGCGAGTCGCCGCGCGGTGAGCAGCGGGTCGGGCCGCAACAGGCCGAGGAGTACGACGGCAGCCAGCACGAACGCCGTCGCGCTGAACGCGAACGGGCCGGCCAGCGGGGGCAGCCCCCAGCCGGTGGTCACCCGGTCGGCGAGCGCGGCGAAGTTCGGCGCGGCCACCGCGCCGATGGTGGTGGCCCAGACGATCAGCGAGAGCTGGCGACCTCGACGGGCCGGCTCGGCGAGGTCCACGGCCGTGTACCGGGCCTGGAGGTTCGCGGCGGTGCCGCCACCGAACAGCAGCATGCCGAGAAAGAGCAGCGGCACCGAGCGGGTGGCCGCCGCCAGCACCACCAGGACGCCGCCGACGGCACCCACGACGTACGCCAGCACCAGGCCGGGCCGGCGGCCGTGCCGGGCCATGATCCGGGTGACCGGGACGGCGAGCAGCGCCGCGCCGACCACCCCGGCGCTCTGCGCGACCCCGGCCACCGCCGTCCCGGCGATCCGGGCGGCGAGCAACGCGCCCACCGAGATACCGATGGTCACGCCGATGCCGCCGATGATCTGGGTACCGAAGAGCAGGCGCATGGTGCGCCGCTGGATCGGTGCGGCGTCGAGCCGGGCGGCGGTACGCGACGCGGTCAGATCGGTGGCCATCGGCGCTCCTCGCGGACGGGGGAAGCCCTCATCCTCGCGCACCCACTCCGGCCCTGACGCCCCGCGGGCGGCGCTGCGCCGCCCGCCCCGCCCCGCCCCGCCCCGCCGCAAGATCCGCGCAACTTCAGGGACGTTGCTGGCTCGGCGCGCCGGGAAGCAGCAGTTTCCCCGAAGGTGCGCGGATCTTGGTCGGCGTCGGAGGGGCGGACGTCAGCCGGTCATCACCCGCTGGTGCAGGGACGACACCGCGGCGCGGGCCGCCACGAACGCGCCGTGCTGCCAGGCCACCTCGTGGCTCAGCCAGTCCCCGGCGAAGTAGACCCGCCCGGCCGGCCGGAGCAGCAGGTCGTATCCGGCGGTGCCGTACCGGGGCGAGGTCCAGGCGCCCTCGATGTAGCGGGTCCGGTCCCAGGCGTGCGAGTACGAGGTGACCAGCTCGCTGCGGTACTTGTCGCCGTGGATCTTCACGCCCTGGCTGACCGCCCGCTCCTGGCGCAGCTCGGGGGTGAGCCCGCTGTACGCCCGGGCGTTCGCCCCGGTGTTGTAGTAGCCGACGACCAGGCCGCGCTTGCCGTGGAAGCCGTAGGACGGGTACCAGATGTGCGACAGGTCCAGGTCGGTCTCGGTGATGCCGCCGTAGATCCGCTGGTCGGTCTCCCACCAGCGGCTGCGGTACTCCAGACCGATCTTGCCGGCCGCGGTGACCGGGAAGTCGGCCAGCGCGGCGGTGACGTCGACGCCGAGGTTGTGCGGTACCCGGGCCATCAGGTGCGGTGGCAGCGCGGCCACGCAGTAGTCGGCGGTGAGCTGCGCCGGCCGGCCGCCCTGGCGGTAGGTCACCTCGACCCGGTCGCCCCGGTCGGTCACCCCGGTCACCTCGGCGTTGAGGCGGATCCGGTGCCCGCCGACGGCCTTGGCGAGGGCGCGCGGGATCTGGTCCATCCCGCCGACCGGCTGGAACATCAGCATCGCCTGGTCGTAGCCGAACTCGAAGGAGAAGTACCGGCCCACGTTGCTGGCGAAGACGTCGGAGAGCGCGGGCGGCGTGCCGAGCTGGCTGCCGACGTCGTTGCCCGCGCCGGGGTACGTGGCGAAGCCGCGCCGGCTGGTCCCGGTGTACGCCCAGTCGCTGACCCGTCCGCCGATCGCGCCGAAGCTCTGCAGGAACGACAGCAGCCGGTCCCGGTCCTCGGCGCTGAGCCGCGCGTCCAGCGCACCCTGGTCGGTGGCCTTCGCGAGCAGTTCCGAGACGTAGCCGAAGACGTCGGCCTTGGCGGTGCGGTAGCGGACCGGGCCGGTCATCCCGGCGGACTCGTTATAGATCCAGGCGTCGGCGTTCTGGTTGGTGAAGACCTCGACGGGTACGCCCAGCTCCCGGCAGTAGTCCATGGTGACCATCCACTGTGCGATGCGGCCCGGACCGGCGTTGAAGTAGACGCCGTCGGAGAAGCCGGCCCGCTGGGTGTGGCCGTCGAGGTCGGTCTCGACGTCGCCGCCGCGGATGGTCAGGTTCCGCCCGCCGACGCGGTGCCGCGCCTCCAGGACCGTGCACTGGTAACCCGCCTTACCCAGCTCGTACGCGGTGGTGAGCCCCGCGATGCCGCCGCCGAGCACGACGACGCTCGCCCTCGGCCGCCCGGTCAGCGTGAAGTCGGACGGCTCCGGCGCCCGAAAGGCCGGGGTCGTCGACGCGGCGGCGCTGGGCGCGAGCCCCATGGCGCCCATCGTGGCGAGCATCGCGCCGGCTCCACCGCTGATCCCGACCGCGCGCAGGAATCCACGCCGGCTCACCGTCGACTGCGTCTGATCGCTCATGAACGCCTCCCCTACAAGATCGACTCATGTGAGTCTGTGGAGGGCGTGTTACACCGATCGCGCAACGCCGTTTCCAGGAGGTATCAGACGTCCCGTCCTGTTGGGACACTCAGGACGGTGAATGCCGTGCCACCGCGCGGAGCACGCCGTCCAGCCCCTCCTCGAACAGCAGGTCGTCGTCCCACCGGGAGTCGTCGAGATGACCGGAGGCGGTCAGGGTCGGGTAGGCGTCGGCGTGCGCCGTGACATGGTCGCGGGCGGCGGCCCGCGCGTCCGGGTCGGCGGTCCTGCGCCAGGTGGCCTCGGTGAGCGAGGCGCCGATGACGTAGTTGGCCAGCGTTCGGGTGGCCACCGCGAGGTGCCGGCCACGGCAGCCGCCGCGTACCAGCGCCGCCTGGAGGAATTCGGTACGGGCCAGCACGTTGGGCCCGAGCATCGGCCGGCCCACCAGGCTCGGCGCCCACGGATGCCGGAGCATGGCGGAGCGCCAGCCTCGGACGAGGACCCGGACGTCCTGGGGCCAGTCGTCGGTCGCGTCCGGGATCGGCACGTCGCCGAAGATCCGGTCCATCGCCAGGTCCAGGACGTCGTCCTTCGTCCGTACGTGCCAGTACAGGGCGGTCGCCGTGACGGTGAGGCGCTGGGCGAGGCCGCGCATCGTGAGGCCGTCGATGCCGTGTTCGTCCAGCAGGTCGACCGCCGCGTCCACGATCCGGTCGATCGTCAGTGGCGGCCGGCGCGGTGTCCCGGAGTGCTCCGGACGTAGCCATATCGAGGAGGGAGAGCGGCGCTCTGTCATGCGGTCACCCTAATACGGTGGACAGGAAACTTAACGTCGGTAAGCTACCTGAACGCCTGCACATCGTCCCGCGAGGAGGTCCCGTGATGCCTCTGCTGCGAATCCACCTCGACACCGACCGGAGCACCGCCCGGCGCGTCCTGCAACTGCACCAGGAGGGCAGGAGCCATCACGAGTCGCGGGAGGCGGCCCGGGAACAGGCGTGGCGGCAGGGCCGCACCCCGGCTGGTGAGCCGGTCTTCGTCGGCGTCACGAACGGCCGCCGCAACGTCCAGTTGCTCTACGACGTCGAGGTCTACACCGACACCGCCGGCTGACGACGTCCCGCTCGACGCCGGCCGGGCGATTATCCGGCGGGCGCGCGACGGCACCCCCGCGGTTATCCGGCGAGGGCGCGGGCGGCCACGGTGAGGTCGGCGACCAGCCCCTCGTACGCGGCATCCTGGTCGTCGGCGCGCAGCACCGCGGACGGGTGGATGGTCGCCAGCAGCCGGGTCGGTGGAGCGTCGGCCAGCGCGCCGGCGCTGTCCACCGGGACCCGCCGGAAGTCCTCGGGATGCTGCGCGGACGCCGGCCAGGGCAGCAGCTCACCGCGCTGCCTGGTCACCCGGAAGGACGGGCCGAGCAACGCCTTGGCGACGGTGGCGCCGAGCACCACGACGACCGCCGGGTCGAGCCGGGCGAACTCGGCGACCAGCCAGGGACGGCAGGCGGCGATGTGAATCCGGTCCGGCGTCTGGTGGATGCGCCGCTTGCCCCGCACCTCGAAACGGAAGTGCTTCACCGCGTTCGTGAGGTACAGCCCGGCCGGGTCGAGGCCGGCGTCGTCGACGGCCCTGCGCAGCAGCCGACCCGCGGGACCGACGAAGGGCAGGCCCTTCTGGTCCTCCATGTCGCCGGGCTGCTCCCCCACCAGCACCACGCGGGCGCTCTCGTCACCCCGCCCGAAGACGGTCTGGGTGGCGTCCCGGTACAGCTCGCAGCCGCGGCAGCCGCCCGAGGCCGCGCGCAACGCGTCGATGGTGTCGGCATCGGGCGGGATGAACCGCTGGGCACCGGGAGCGGCGTCGGTCTGCTCGGCCATGCCGACTGTTATATACCCGTTCGGTAGCCGCTGCCGGGTACGCCCCGGAGAGACCCGGGCGGCCGTCCGTCAGTACCCGCCCCCACCCCCACCGCCGCCACACGACACGAGCGCGATCAACACGATGATGATCACGATGACCGCGACCGCCACCCCGATCCAGAGCCCTCGATTACCGCCTGAAGCCATGACCAGCCACCTCCGTTGGCGCGCATACCCGTCACGCACCCGGCAAACCGCCCGGCCGGGTCGCCGGTCGGCGGGTCAGGTGGCGAAACCGGACGGTGGACCGGGACGAACGGCGCGGGCCAGGGCGGCGGCCAGGGGCGCCAGGTTCTCGACGGCCAGGGAACTGACGGTGACGCGCAGGGCGGGCGGCGCGGCGATCCGGTAGAGCGAGCCGGGCGCCACCACCCAGCCGGCATCGCGCAGCGCGGTCACCGCGCTGGTCTCGTCCGGCACCGGCAACCAGACGTTGATGCCGCTGCGCCCGTGCGCCGTGAGGCCGTGCCCGGCGAGCGCGGTCAGCAGTCCCGCCCGCCGCAGCTCATAGTCGCGCGCCGCGCGGCGCACGAGGTCGTCGACGGCCGGGTCCTGCCAGAGGGCGAGCACCAGCCGTTGCAGCACGGTGGACACCCACCCGGCGCCGACGCGCGTCCGACCGGTCACCCGGGCCACGGTGGTCTCGTCACCGGCCAGCACCGCCAGCCGCAGGTCCGGGCCGAAGGGCTTGCTCACCGAGCGTACGAAGGCCCAGTTCGCGGTCGCGCCGGCGAGCGGGTGCAGGGGTACGCGGGCCAGCTCGGCGGCGTGGTCGTCCTCGATGAGCAGCAGGTCCCGCCGCCCGGCGAGCAGCGCGCGCAGCTCGTCGGCGCGGGCGGCGGAGACGGCCGCGCCGGTCGGGTTCTGGGCCCGGCTGGTGACCACCAGCGCCCGCGCGCCGGCGGTCAGTGCGGCCGCCACCCCGGCCGCGATCGGCCCCTCGTCGTCCACCGGTACGCCGATCGGGCGCAGCCCGAGGGCGGCGACCAGGTCGAGCAGATTGGCCCAACCGGGGTCCTCCACCGCCACCGCGTCGCCGGGGCGCAGGTGCGCGCCGAGGAGGCGTTCGATGCCGTCCAGCGCGCCACCGGTGAGGGTGAGGTCGTCGGCGGTCACCCCGTCGGCGCTCAGCCGGGCGCGGGCGGCCTCGGCCACCTCCGGGAGCACCCCGGCCTCGGAGTAGCCGACCGAGGGGCCGACATCGGCGGCGAGCGCCGCCAGGTGAGGGCCGATCGGCGGCAGCAGCCGGGGGTCGGGCTCGCCCCGGGACAGGTCACGGGCGCCGGGCAGGGGCGCGGGCCGCAGCGCGGAGCGACGGGCGGCCACCGGTGGGCGCGGACGGACCCGGGTGCCGTGCCGGCCGGCGGTGGTGAGCACGCCCCGCTGGCGCAGCTCCTGATAGGCGCGGGCGACGGTGGCCGGGCTGACGGCGAGCTGGGCGGCGAGGGCCCGCACCGACGGCAGGGCCGCGCCGGGTGGCAGGGCGCCGGTACGGATGCCCGATTCGATGCTGGCCGAAATCGTGGCGGCCGTCGTCCCGGCGAACTGATAGCGTGCTGACACAAACAAGAGATTGTACTAGAACAAAGGGGTGCGCATGTATCCACCCACCGCCCGCACCACCGCCAGCCGCTCCCGCGACCGGATGAGCTACGACCGCGAGGCGGCGCACGCCGTCCTGGACGAGGCGTACCACTGCGCGCTCGGCTTCACCGTGGACGGCGAGCCGCGCGTACTGCCCACCCTGCACGTCCGCATCGGCGACACCCTCTACCTCCACGGATCCACCGGCAGTCGGCCGCTGCTCGCCGCCCGGGGCGACGGGCTGGCCGTCTGCGTGGCGGTGACACTGCTCGACGGGCTGGTCTACGGCCGGTCCCAGTTTCACCACAGCGCCAACTACCGCTCGGTGGTCGCGCACGGCACCGCCCGACTGGTCACCGACGCCGGTGAGAAGAGCGCCATGCTCACCGCGCTGGTCGAGAAGGTGGGCGCGGGGCGCAGCACGGACAGCCGTCCGCCGAGCCGGCGCGAACTGGCCGAGACCGCCGTGCTGGCACTGCCCCTGCACGAGGTGTCCGTCCGGTCGCGCACCGGCGACGTCCGTGACGACGAGGCCGACCTGGACCTGCCGTACTGGGCCGGCGTCCTGCCGCTGCGGCTGACCGCCGGGCCGCCGCAGCCCGCCGTCGGGGTCACCGCACCCCTGCCGGCGTACCTGCGGACGCCTCGTACGCCCTGGCACGACCCGGTGGCGCTGAGCGGCGAGCACGTCCGGCTGGAGCCGCTGGACCCGGCGCACGCCGACGACCTGCACGCCGCCACCGCCGACGACGACGTCTGGCGGCACCTGACCGTCCCGCGGCCCACCGAGCCGGCCGGGACCGCCGAGGTGATCGCCACCGCGCTGGCCGCACAGCAGCGCGGTGAGCGGGTGCCCTGGGTGCAGCGCTGCGCGGCGACCGGGACGGTGGTCGGCAGCACCTCGTACTACGAGATCGACCCGGGCCGGCGGTCGGTGGCGATCGGGCACACCTTCCTCGGCCGCCCGTGGTGGCGTACCGGGATCAACACCGAGGCCAAGCTGTTGCTGCTCGGCCGGGCCTTCGACGAACTGGGCGCGGTACGGGTGGCGTGGCACACCGACATCCGCAACGTCCGTTCCCAGGCGGCCATCGAACGGCTCGGCGCCACCCGGGAGGGGGTGCTGCGGATGCACCGCCTACGCCCGGACGGCTCGTGGCGCGACACGGTGCAGTACGCGATGACCGTCGACGAGTGGCCGAACGCACAGGTCATGCTGCGGAAAAGGCTTCGCCGTACGGCACCGGTGGCGTGATGATGGCGGGCGTGCTGGGGATCACCGACATCTGGACGTACGTGCTGGGCACCGTGGCCATCATCCTGCTGCCCGGGCCGAACTCACTCTTCGTGCTCTCCACCGCCGCCAAACGGGGCGTGGGCGTCGGCTACCGGGCGGCGGCCGGGGTGTTCGTCGGCGACGGGGTGCTGATGGTCCTCTCCGCCGCCGGGGTGGCGTCGCTGCTCAAGGCGTACCCACCGTTGTTCCTGGTGATCAAGTACGCCGGCGCCGCGTACCTCGGCTATGTCGGGGTGACCATGCTGCGCGGCGCCTGGCGGCGCTGGCGCGACCGCAACGACCCCGCCACGCCGCGGCTCATCGACGCCGCGGAACCGGCGCAGCTGCGCAGCCCGTTCCGCAAGGCGCTGGTGATCAGCCTGCTGAACCCGAAGGCGATCCTGTTCTTCATCTCGTTCTTCATCCAGTTCGTCGACCCGGACTACGCCTGGCCGGCGCTGTCGTTCCTGCTACTCGGCCTGATCGCCCAGGTCACCAGCGCGCTCTACCTGACCGCGCTGATCTTCGCGGGCACCTTCCTGGCGGCTCAGTTCCGTCGCCGCCGACGCCTCGCCGTGGGCGGCACCACGGCGGTGGCAACCCTCTTCCTGGCCTTCAGCCTCAAACTGGCCACCGCCACCGCCACCGCCGGCTGACCCCGCCGCCCCCGCCCCTCGTTCTCCGCGATCTTGCACTTTGTGTTGTCCTTTTGCGCTTTTCACGCTGCTTTGTCGCCACAGAAAGTGCAAGATCGGCGCGGGGCGCGGGGGGGGCGCGGCGCGCGGCGCGCGGGGGGCGCGCGGGGGCGCGGGGTGCGGGGTTACGTGCCGTCGCCGCCGGAGCCGCCGCCGACACCGGCGCCTCCCGCTGTGCCGCCCAGGCCGTAGCCGGGCTTGATGGGCGTGTCGGGATGGCGGCTGACGTGGGCGGAATGGCCGATCTGCGCCGACCAGTCGGCGTGGGCGGCAGCTGCGGCGTGGCGGTTGATGGCGTGGCGCAGCCAGCCGTCAACGGTGGCCACCCAGTCCCGCTGTCCGGCGTCGGCGTGCCAGATGCGGAACCGGCTGATGCTCTGGTGGGTGATGCCGGCCAGGGCCAGCCGCCGGTCCATCCAGGTGATCACCTCGAGGCCGGCCGAGTTGGTCACGAAGATCAGTTCCAGCTCGGTGATCGGGCCGGCGTAGAGCGGTCCGACCCAGTAGCCCCACCGCTGGTGCAGCGGTAGAGCGTGCTGCACCCCGGGCAGGCCGCCCTCGACCAGCCCCGCCTGGCGGATCGAGAAGCCCAGCGTGTCCAACGCGGCCAGTACGTGCTGCTGGGTGGGGACCGGGTGCACGAAGACCGGCACCATGGCCCCCTGGTCCAGGTCCGGGTCGACGGACACCTCGGTCCGCAGACCCATCCGCAGGCTCAGCAGCGGCACCCCGCCGAAGGTGGTCACCGGGGTCTCCCAGGGCAGCGGCAACGCGAAGTCGACCGCCCGACGACGGCCCGCCGGGACCACGAACCGCCCGGCGATCGGCAGCTGGAAGAACTGCATGAGGCGTCGTGGGGCCGCCGGATCGTCCGGCTCGACCGTGGTGACCAGGCCGAGCCGGATGTGGCGGACGAGCACGTCGTCCGGGCCGGCGGCGAGGGTCACCCGCCCGGGCAGGCGCAGGCCCGGACGGGTGCTCGGGTTCGGAAGTGTGGTCTGCACGGACAGCCCGGTCCAGCCGGACTCCCGAGACACCCCCGTCAACCGCATCGTGCGCCCCCCGCCAGGTCACCTCAACTCTCGCCGACCTGGCGGGGGATCACCCGGAACTTCCGGAAAGTGCGGTCTCCTAGCGGAGCCGCCGGCCGCGCGGCACCGTGTCGGTCTCGTCGTCGAACTCGCCGATGACCTCCTCCAGCAGGTCCTCCAGCGCGACGAAGCCGATCGGGCGGGCCGGACCGCCGCCGTTGCGGACCAGCGCGAGCTGCGACTGCCGGGCGCGCATCTCGGCCACCGCCTCGGTGACCGTGGACGTCGCCGGCAGGGTGAACGCCGGCGTCATCAGCTCCCCGGCGGTGGCGGCCCGGCCGGTGGTGACCACCCGTACCGCCTCCCGGACGTGCACCAGGCCGCAGACGTCGCCGCCGGAGTCCAGCACCGCCAGCCGCGACCGGCCGCTGTCTCGGCTGACCTGCTCGATCCGCTCGGCCGGGTCGTCGCGCCGGACGGTGACCATGGTGGCGAACGGCTCCATCACCTGCGCCACCGACGTGCCCTGCAACTCCAGCATGCTGGTGAGCAGTTGGTGCTGCTCCGCGCCGAGCAGCCCGTGCTCACGGGACTGCTCCAGCAGGATCCGCAGCTCGTCCGGGCCGTGCACCTGGGCCAACTGGTCCTGCTGGTGGACGCCGACCAGGCGCAGGATCGAGTTGGCCAGCGCGTTCAACGCGGACAGCACCGGCCGGGACACCCGGGCGAAGGCCCGGAACGGCAGCGCGAGCAGCGTCGCCGACCGCTCGGCGTCGGTGATCGCCCACGACTTCGGGGCCATCTCCCCCACCACCAGGTGCAGGAAGGTCACCAACCCGAGAGCGAAGACCAGGGCGATGACGTGGCTGGCCGCGTCGGGCAACCCCACCGCGTGCAGCAGCGGGCTCACCAGGTGCTCGATCGCCGGCTCGGCCAGCGCGCCGAGGCCCAGGGTGCACAGGGTGATGCCGAGCTGCGCCCCGGCCAGCATCAGCGACAGCTCGCGGACGCCGTCCAGCGCGGCCCGGGCCGCCCGGCCACCACTGGCCGCAGCCTGCTCCAGCCGGTACCGCTTGCTGGCCACCAGCGCGAACTCGGCGGCCACGAAGAACCCGTTCAACCCCAGCAGGACGCCGGAGCTGATCAACGCTATGCCGGGGCTCATGCGGACACCTCGCGCCGCTCGCCACGGTCGGTGAGTTGCAGCCGTACCGAGTCGGCGACGTGCCGGTCCACGGCCAGCACCTCGACCAGCGCGCGGGGCTCCGCCTCGTCCTCGTCGGCCTCGACGCCCTCGGGCAGCAGGCTGATCTCCAGCCGGTCGCCGACCTCCGGCACCCGGCCCAGCTCCCGCATGACCAGCCCGGAGAGGGTGTCGTACTCGGGCGCCTCGGGCAGCGCGATGCCGGTGCTGTCGGCGACCTCGTCGATCCGCCAGCGGGCCGGCACCACCCAGGAGCCGTCGTCCTGGCGGGCGGGCGCCCGCTCCGGCGGGTCGTCCTCGTCCCGGATCGGGCCGACCAGCTCCTCGGCGATGTCCTCCAGGGTGATCACGCCGGCGAAGCCGCCGTACTCGTCGACCACGCAGGCCATCTGCCGGTGCCCGGAGCGCAGCCGGTCCAGCACCGTGGGCAGCGGCAGGGTCTCCGGTACGAGCAGCGGCGGCCCCGCCACCGCGCTGACCGGGGTGGTGGCCCGCTCGGCGGGCGGTACGCCCAGCACGTCGGCGATGCCCACGATGCCGAGCAGGTCGTCGACGCCCTCGGCGCCGCGCACCGGGAAGCGGGAGTGGCCGGTGTCCAGCAGCTCGACCACCCGGCTCACCGGCTCGTGGGCCCGGACGGTGTGCACGTCGACGCGGGGCACCATGGCCTCGCCGGCGGTCAGTTCCCGGAAGTCGAGCCCCCGGTCGAGCAGCGTGGACATCTCGGCGTCCAGGCTGCCCTCCTCGCGCGACTCGGCGATGATCTGTTCCAGGTCGGCGGGGGTCGCGCCGCTGGGCAGTTCCTCGATCGGCTCGATGCCGACCCGGCGCAGCAGCCGGATCGACGCGCGGTCGAAGAGCCGGATCACCGGACCGGCGATGGCCAGGTAGACGAGCGTGGACCGACTCAGCGCGCGGGCCAGCGGTTCGGCCCGGGCGATGGCGAGGTTCTTGGGCGCCAGCTCGCCGAGGACCATCTGCACGATGGTCGCGATGATCAGGGCCAGCGCCACCGACAGCGGCAGGCTCACGGACTCGCTGACGCCCGCGACGCCGAGCAGGTCGGCGAGGCCGCCACCGAGGTACGGCTCGGCGACGTAACCGACCAGCAGCGCGGTGACGGTGATGCCGAGTTGTGCGCCGGAGAGCATGAAGGAGAGCCGGCTGGTGACGGTGAGGGCCCGGGCGGCGGCCTGGTCGCCGTCGTCGGCGAGCTGACGCAGCTTGCCCCGGTCCACGGCGACGTAGCCGAACTCCTGCGCCACGAAGTAACCGGTGGCGGCGGTGAGCACGATGATGAGAAGAAGACCGACGACGATCAACACGGGACGCTCAGGGCTCCCGGGGTCGTCGGGACGGGGATATGCCGGGCACGACCCGGCTGGCTACTGCTGCCCTCCTGGGCAGAGGAGTCGATCATGCCGTCATTTTATCCGCCCCGGCTGGAGGACCGCTGAGAGATGGTCGCGATGCGGGCAGCCGGCCCCGGACGGAGTCCGGGACCGGCTGCCTGGTCGGTGCTGGGTCAGTACAACCAGTTGCACTCGGAGGTGCCGCCGTAGCGGCGCCCCGTATCGAAGACGAAGTATCCGCCCCAGTAGAGGTTGGCCTCCTTCTCGAACCTGTTCGCCTCGTAGGGGTTCCCGGTCGTCAGTTTCGAGTAGGCCGACTGGATTCCGTAGTCCGCCAGGAAGTTCGCCGCGGACGGGTATCGGGCATACGCGTCGGAATGGATCACCTCGTGCCGTGGGAGATCCGGGCCCCTGATGTCGGCAGAGGTCCGTCCGTAGCCGAAGCGGATGTTCGCCCGCTTGTACGCCTCGCACCGCAGGCGGGCCCGGTACGAACTCTCGCTGCCACCGTAGAAGAAGTAATCTCCGACGGTTGCCGGCTGATCTCCTGCCGGGGAGGTGCCGTAGCACACCCGCGAGCCGAAGCCCGGGTCACACCAGCTGCCGCCCCCCAACACCCGGGTGGCGATGAGGTTACTGCCGTTGAGGTTGTTTCCGCCCCGGATCCTCGCGTACTCGGACCGTTGGACGACCGTCTCGGCGATCGGCGAGTCGGCGCTCTCCCCGGACATGTTGAAGGCGACCACCCGGAACTCGTGCAATTCGCCGTCCGAGAATCCGTACTTCAGGGAGGCGGAGGTGCCCGTGGCAGGCAGTGGCAGACGGATCCAGTGCCAATCCCCGGCGGTCCGGTACTCCATCCAGTAGTACACACCGGCGGTGCTGCTCCTGGTCCAGCTCAGGTTCACCTGGCTGACCCCGTTGGAGCTGGCGGTGAGCGACGACACGCGCGTGGGCACGGGCGGCATGGGTTTGGCCGAGGCGACGTTGCTCGGCGTGCTGTCACCGGACATGTTCGTCGCCCGCACCCGGAAGTTGTACGTGGTGCCGTTGCCCAGGTAACCGGCCACGAAGGTGCAGCACGACGTGATCGGCACCTTGACCCTGGTCCAGGTCGACGCCGTGCTGGTCTTGTACTCGACCAGGTAGTAGACGTTCGGCGTCGAACTCCTGCTCCACGTCAACGTCACCTTGCCGTTCCCGGCCGCCGCACTCAGCCCGGACGGCGCCTGCGGGATCGGCGGCATGGGCCGGGCCGACGCGGTGTTGCTCGGGGAACTGTCCCCCGCCTGGTTCGTGGCACGTACCCAGAAGTCGTAGGTCGTGCCGTTGGCCAGGTAGCCGGCCACGAAGGTGCAGCACTGGGTGACCGGCAACTTGAGCCGGGTCCAGTTCGCCGCGCCGGAGGCCCGGTACTCCACGAGGTAGTACACCTTCGCCGTGGAGCTGGCCGTCCATCGCAGCGTCACCTTGCCGTCGCCGGCACTGGCGGTCAGGCCGGACGGCGCCTGGGGAAACGGCGGAAGGGGGGTCGCCGCCGCGACGTTGCTGGTCGCCGACTGACCGGCCATGTTGCTGGCCGCCACCCGGAACTCGTAGCGGTGGCCGTTGGTGAGGTAGCCGGCGGTCATCGTGCAGCAGGTCGCCGGCAGCACGACCTTCTGCCAGGACTGCCCCGCTGTCGCGTCGCGGAGGTAGACGTCGTAGTAGACGCCGCCGGTCGGGCTCGCCGTCCAGTTCAGGACGACCTTCCCGTCCCCCGAGGTGGCGGTCAGGCCGGACGGGGCGGCCGGTACCGGTGGCAGGGGCTTGGCGCTGGCCACCGACGTCGGCGTGGACTCCCCGCCGCCGTTGATGGTGGTGACCTTGAACTCGTAGACGTCGCCGTTGGTGAGGTAACCGGCGGTCATGGTGCAGCAGGTGGTGACCGGGGTGCTCACCTTCTGCCACGACTGGTTGGCGCTCGCGTTGCGCAGATAGACCTGGTACCAGGAACCGCCGGTCGGGCTGGCCGTCCAGTTGAGGACCACCTTGCCGTCGCCGGCGGTGGCCGTCAGCCCACTCGGCGCCTGAGGCACCCCGCCCACGGCGGTGACCCGGACGGTCGCCGAGGCGACACCCTCCCCGCCCTGGCTCTCACCGGTCACCTTGAACTCGTAGACATGGCCGTCGGCCAGATATCCCCGGGTCGCCGAGGTCGTGCTGCTGGGCAGCGAGGACTTGGTGAACGTCGCCTGGCCCGCGGTGACATCGCGCTGGTAGACCCAGTAGAGAAGGCCGGGCGCCGGCGCGTCCCAGTTCAGCTCGATGGTGCCGGACCCGGCCGGTTGACCGCGCAGGTTGGTCGGTGCGGCCGGACGGGGCTGGCTGCTCGTCGCGGACACCACGTTTCCGGTGGGGCCCTCACCACCGGAGTTGATCGCGGCGATCTTGTACTCGTACGAGTGGCCGTTGGTGAGGTATCCGGCCGTCATCGTGCAGCAACTGGTGACCGGGGTGGCGAGCTTGGTGAAGGCGGCGTCCCCGGCGGTGACGTCCCGCTGGTAGACCTGGTACCAGAGATCCGGGCCGGGAGCCGTCCAGGCCAGCTTGATGGTGCCGTCGGCCTGGGCCGTCGCGGTCAGTGCGCTGGGGGCCGCTGGCAGCGGGGCCGTCGGCGTCACCGCGACGACGTTGCTCGCCGTGCTCTCCCCGCCCGACCCGCTGGCGGTCACCTTGAACTCGTAGCGATGGCCGTTGGTGAGATAACCGGCCGTCATCGTGCAACAGGTGGTGACCGGGAAGTCGAGCTGGTTGAACACCGTCTCGCCGGCGGTCACGTCCCGCATGTACACCAGGTGCCAGTTGTCGGCGACACCGTCCCAGGTCAACACCGCCTGGCCGTTTCCGGCCGTGACCCGCAGATTGGTCGGGGCGGCGGGCGCTGCGACGTCCGCGGTCGCGGAGGCGACGGCGGACGTCGGTGACTCACCGGCAGCACCGAGCGCGCTGACCTTGTACTCGTAGGTGTGCCCGTCGACCAGACCGCCGGCGGTCATCGTGCAGCAGGTGTCGACCGGCCACTCCAGCCTGGTGAAGTCCGTCTCGCCGGCCGTGACGTCGCGCTGGTACACCTGGAACCAGACCTCGGGCTGCGACTGCTGCCAGGTGAGCTTGATGCTGCCGTCCGGCTGCGCGGCCGCGACCAGGGCGGTGGGGGTGGCCGGAAGGGGTCGCTGCACGGTCGCCGTCGCCGCGCCGGACTGCGCCGACTCGCCGCCCTTGCCGAGGGCGGTGACCTTGTACTCGTAGGTGTGCCCGTTCTCCAGGCCCCCCGCGGTCATCGTGCAGCAGGTGTCGACCGGCCACTCCAGCCTGGTGAAGTCGGTCTCGCCGGCGGTCACGTCGCGTTGGTAGACGTAGAACCAGTCGGTGCTGTTGGCGTGCGTCCACTGGAGTTTGATGTCGCCGGTGGTCTGGGCGGTGGCGGTCAGCCCGGTGGGTGTCGGTGGTCTGCTGTAGAACGCTGTCGCGGTCACCTCGACCGACCGTGGCGACTCGCCGCCGCCGTGCACGGCCACCACCTGGAACGCGTACTGATGGCCGTTCTCCAGGCCGTTCATCGACAGGGTGGTGTCCTGCGGGGACGAGTCCCACTGCCGGCTGGCCTCGGTCTCGCCGGCGGTGACGTCACGCCGGTAGACCTCGTAGCGCCAGACGTTCGGAACGGCGTTCCAGTTGAGCGTGACGACACCGCCGTCGGCGGCGGTCGCCACCAGACCGGTCGGCGCCGTGGGCACTCCGACGGTGACGGTCACCGTGGCGGTGGCGGAGAGCGGTCCGGCCCCGGCGGTGTTGCGGGCCGCGACCCGGAACTCGTAGGCGTGGCCGGTCTCGTAGAACACACTCAGCTCGGTGGAGGTTCCGGTGATCCCGGTGGAGACCCGCGCGAAGTGGGTCTGCCCCGCCGTCACGTCCCGCTGGTGGACCTCGTACGTCAGGCCGGTGCCTGCGGGCGCCTGCCAGCGCAGGCTGACGGCGCCGCTACTGTCGGCCTGCGCCGTCAGGGCGGTGGGCGCGGCGGGCACCGCCGTCGGATCGGGCGTGGGCCGGGGCCAGTCGACCTCGACGAACCGGGGTCGGTAGGTGCTCACGTCGCCGTAGACGGCGTCCGCGACGAGACTGTTGACGTTGTACGACACCAACAGCTTCCCGGCGCGTGCCAACTCCGGGTGCACGCGGGAGTCGTACACGATGCTGCCCCCGATGGTGGCCGGTTCCGGGGCGGTGAACAACGGCACCGGACCGGCGAAGGGCCCGGTGGGCGAACTGGCGGTGTAGGCCACGAAGTCGGCCGAGAAGGTCAGGTTGTTCTCCTGGGTGACCACAACGTAGTTGCCGCCCACCTTCTGCATGCCGAAACCGGCGCCGACTCCGGACAGCACCCGGGCGGAATCGCCCTGGGCCGTGGACCAGCCGCTGCCGGTCCAGAACTGCCAGGCACCGGAGAGCCCGCCGGCCGGTACCCGGGCGACGTGGGCGAAGCGCATCTGGCCGACGGATTCGGCCCCGTAGATGTACGTGAACGCGCCGTCCTCGAGCACCGCCGAACCCCAGGCGATCCTGTTGCCGTAGCCCCGGTCCACGACGCTCCGCACGGTGAGCGCCGGCAGGTCGAAGGTGACCACGGCGCTGTCCAGTTGGGCGAAGTCCAGCGGCCCGGTGCCCGTCGTCTTCATCCGCTGGTAGACCACCCGGAGCACGCCACTCTCGACCGTGCCGTCGCCGACCCAGTACTTGTCGGCGCTGCCGTCGGTCGGACGGACGAGCGAGGCGGGTGCGGCGGCCGAACCGCCGTGCAGTGTCTGGACCAGGTCGGATCCGTCCTGCACCACGATCGAGTTGTTCACCATCGGGGTGTTCTTCGGCAGAGTGTGGTCCGCGTTGACGGTGCCGATCAGGCTGTCCGAGAAGAGCCAGGCGTTACGGCCGTCCGGCAGGGGGATCGAGACGGTGCTGTCTCCGCTCGTCCACTTGCCGCCGGTGTCGCCGTACGAGTTGAATTCGGTGTTGAGCGCGGCGGCCGTCATCCCACCCTCGGGCAGGGCGGCGGCGGCAGGCCCGGAGGGCACACCGACCAGCAGGCCGAGGGTCACCGCACCGACGAGTGCGCCGGCGACACGGGCTCGCGCCCGCGCATGTCTCTTCATTTGTGTCTCCCGTTGTGAGGCGCACATCGTCACAGCGGTCGATTCGAAGCAGCAAGAGGCGTTCAGTCGGTGCATGGATACGTTTACATCTAGAGATCAAACGGGGGTGTGTGCTAATCGGAGGGCACGGCCCGCCCGGTGACCACATCCCCGGCTGGGTCCGGGCGGCCGGGTCGGGTCACCGATCGGCCAGCTCGTCGGCGTCGAGCAGGCCCGGGTCGAACCGACCGGACCGGTAGGCGGCCCGACCGATCATCTGCGCGGCGACCGGCGCGGTCGCCAACTGGAAGACCGCGACCAGCAGGATCATGCCGAGGTCGGCCCGGGACCTCAGCCGCAACGCGATCCCCAGCAGCAGCAGGAGGACGCCCAGCACCTGCGGCTTGGTGGCGGCGTGCATCCGGGACAGCGCGTCCGGAAACCGCAGCACACCGATGCCGGCGGCCAGCGCGAGCAGCGCACCGGCGACCAGGCAGGCCGCGCCGAGCCAGTCGGCGACCGGTACCAGCAGGCCCGCCATCAGGACTGCTCCCGGACGGCGAAGCGGACCAGCGAGACCGAGCCGACGAAGCCGAGCAGGGAGAGCACCACCAGCACGGGCAGTGTGGTGGCGTGCCGGTTGACCGCCGCCTCCGCGCCCACCGCGCCGACCATGGTGGCGAGCAGCATGTCCGCCGCGATCACCCGGTCCAGCAGCGAGGGTCCCCGGTAGAGCCGGATCAGCGCGAGCAGCGCGGTGACCGACAGCAGGGCCGTGAGGACGACGGCCAGCAACGTGATCATCAGGAGGTTCCCTTCTCGGCGGCATCGGATTCCACCAGGCGCAGTTCGTCCGCGCCGCCCACCGCCCGGACGAGGCGTCGCTCGACCTCGAGAGTGCGGTTCCGGGCGAGCGCCAGGTCCGCCGGGCCGTGGGTGTCCAGCACGTGCAGGTAGAGCACCCCGGGCACGCGGTCCACCTTGAGGATCAACGTGCCGGGCACCAGCGAGACCGCCTCGGCGGTCAGCGCCAGGTTCAGGTCGGTACGCACCCGCAACTGGACGGCGATGATCGCGCCGCGCGGCCGGTAGCCGGGCTGCACGGCGATCCGGGCGATGTGCAGGCTGGCGGTGACCAGTTCGACGACGAACCGACAGGCGAACGACAGCAGCGCCACCGGGCGCAGCCGTCCGCCGAAGGTCACCGACGGCAGGGGGAAGAACAGCAGGACCGCGCCGCCCACCAGCAGGCCGCCGATGATGTTCGCCAGGTTGATCTCACCCCAGAGCAGGTTCCAGACGAGCACCAGCCAACCCAGCGCCAGCGTCTGGTCCCGCCACCGACCGAGCCGACCTTCCCGGGCGGTGTCCGCCGGCGGCGCGCCGCGCGGGCCCGTCACGGCACACCACCGGGCAGGACGGCCCGCACGTACGGGGTGCGCGAGAGCAGGTCGGTGGCCGCGTCGGCGGTGACGTCGAAGAGCGGACCGGCCAGCACGGTCAGCGACACACCCAGAGCCACCAGGGCGATGGTCGCCCCGACCGTCAGAGCGGGCAACCGGACGACGGGTTCGTCGGTGGCGAGCCGGGGCGTCCGCCAGAACGCGATGTTCCACACCCGGGAGGCCACGTAGAGGGTGAGCAGGCTGGTGAGCGTCCCGGCCGCCACCAGCGTCGCGGGCAGCGCCCCGCCGGCCGCCACCCCGGCCTGGAGCAGGCCGAGCTTGCCTAGGAACCCGGAGAACGGGGGCACCCCGGCGAGGTTCATCGCCGGGACGAAGAAGAGGACGCCCAGCAGGGGCGCCACCCGGGCCAGCCCGCCGAGACGGCGCAGGTCGGTGCTGCCGGCGCGCTCCTCGACCAGCCCGGCGACCAGGAACAGGGTGGTCTGGATGGTGATGTGGTGCACCACGTAGAAGATCGCCCCGGCGAGTCCGGCCGCGGTGCTCAACGCCACCCCGAAGATCATGTAGCCGATGTGGCTGACCAGGGTGAACGAGAAGAGCCGCTTCATGTCCGACTGCGCCACCGCGCCCAGGATGCCGACCACCATGGTCAGTCCGGCGACGACCATGAGCAGGCCGTCGAGCTGACCGCCCGGGAAGAGCAACGTCTCGGTACGGATGATCGCGTACACGCCCACCTTGGTGAGCAGCCCCGCGAACACGGCGGTGACCGGGGCCGGAGCGGTGGGGTAGCTGTCCGGCAGCCAGGCCGACAGTGGGAAGACCGCGGCCTTGATCGCGAACGCGAGCAGCAGCACCAGTTGCAGGACCATCCGGACGTCGTTCGGCAGGTCGTCGAGCCGCTGGGCGAGCTGCGCCATGTTCAGCGTGCCGGTGGCCGCGTACACCAGCCCCACCCCGGTCAGGAAGATCATCGAGGAGAGGACGCTGACCACCACGTACGTCGACCCGGTGCGGATGCGCGTCTCCGTGCCGCCCAGCGTGATCAGCACGAAGCTGGCCGCCAGCAGGATCTCGAAGCCGACGAAGAGGTTGAACAGGTCGCCCGCCAGGAACGCGTTGGTGACGCCCGCGGTGAGCACCAGGTAGGTCGGGTGGAAGATGACCACCGGCGCGCTCTCGCTGGTCTCGCTGCGACCCTGGCCGATCGAGTACACCAGCACGCAGAGGGTCACCGCCGAGGACACCACCAGCATCAGCGCGGCCAACTGGTCGGCCACCAGCACGATGCCCACCGGTGGCGGCCAGCCACCGACCGCGAGCACCACCGGGCCGTACCGGTACGCCTGCACCAGCAGCACCACCGCCACGGTGAACGTCACCGTCAGGCAGAGCACGCTGACCGTACGCTGCACCCGGGGCCGGTCGGCCAGCAGCAGGGTCAGCGCCGCGCCGAGCAGCGGCACCACCACCGGCAGGGGCAAGAGCCGGCTCACGATGCGCCGTCCGGTTTACCGCGTCGGAGCCGACGGCGGGCCGGCTCCGGGTCGACCTGCTCCGGGTCGTCTCCGGGACCCTCCCCGCCACGGTCGGCGGCGCCCACGTCGTGGTGCTCCGCACGGCGGATGATCTGCCGGTCCTCCAGGTCGTCGGGCACCTCGTCGTCGCCGGTGAGATACCAGCTCCGGTACGCCACGGCGAGCAGGAACGCGGTGAACCCGAACGTGATCACGATGGCGGTCAGCACCAGCGCCTGCGCCAACGGGTCACTCATCCGGTCCACCGGGCCGGTGCCCACGACGGGTGCGCCCCCGGATCGGCCACCCAGCAGGATCAGCAGGTTGACGCCGTTGCCGAGCAGGATCACGCCGAGCAGGATCCGGGTGAGGCTGCGCTCCAGCAGCAGCACCACCCCGCAGCCGACCAGCGCCGCGACGGCGAGCACCAGCACCAGCGTGGGCCCGGCGCCCCCCGCCGTCATTGCCGGCCGCCCTTGTCGATGGACAGGCCGCCACTCTCCGTACCGGTGGCCTCGATGTGCCGGTCCACCTCGGCGCCGAGGCTGCGCAGGATGTCCAGCAGCAACCCGATCACGATCAGGTACACGCCGATGTCGAAGAAGAGCGACGTGACCAGGTGGACGTCGCCGACCAGCGGCAGCGACACGTCCAGTTTCGCGCTCTCCAGCACCGACCCACCGGCGAGCAGCGCCACCGCGCCGGTACCCACCGCCAGGGCCAGCCCCGCGCCGAGGATCAGGCCGGCGCCCACCGGGGCAGCGTCGGTCAGCTCGTACCTCCCGCCGGCCAGGTAGCGGACCACCAGCGCGAGCCCGGCCACCAGGCCGCCCGAGAAGCCACCGCCCGGCGCGTTGTGCCCGGAGAAGAGCAGGAACAGCGAGAACAGCACCACCGTGTGGAAGATCAGTCGGATGACCACCTCGAGCACGATCGAACGCCGCTCCTCGTAGAGGGTCGGGCCGCCCCGTAACCAGACCGGACGGTGGGTCCCGAGCACGGCGGCGGACTCCGGCCGGCGTGGCCTCGGCCCGGTGCGGCCCCGCTCGAAGATCAGGCTGGCCACCCCGGTGGCGGCCACCACCAGCACCGACACCTCCCCCATGGTGTCCCAGGCCCGGATGTCGACGAGGGTCACGTTGACCACGTTGCGGCCGTACCCCTCGCCCACGGCGAGGGCCGGGAAGACGGTGGAGATGTCCGGCGCGCGGCGGGCGCCGGACGCGACGAGCGCGAGTCCGCCCGCCACGACGCCCGTCGCCACGCCGATCGCCCGACGCGTCCACCGGCTGCGGCGCAGCGGGCGGGCCGAGAACCGCTCCGGCAGGCGACGCAGCACCAGCACGTACACCGCGATGGTCGCGGTCTCCACCAGGAACTGGGTGAGCGCCAGGTCCGGCGCGCCGTGCAGGATGAACAGCATGGCGCTGCCGTAGCCGGTGACGCCGACCAGCAGCATCGCGGTCAACCGCCGGCGCGCACCGACCGCGAGCAGCGCGGCCACCGAAACCACCACCACGACCACCGGTTGCAGCGGGTTGTCCCAGATCGGGAGCCGGGCCCGCCACGGCGCGGCGGCGAGCATCGCCCCACCGGGCAGCAGCACGAGGGTGACGAGGATGATGCCGAGGTACTGCGGCAGGGAGCCGCGCTGGGTCGCGCCGGTGACCGCGATCGCGAACCGGTCGAATCGGCCCACCACCCACTCGTACCCCTGGTCGCCACCGACCGGCGAGCGGAGCCGGGCCAGCGCGGGGGCGAGCGGCCCGCGCAGCGCGAAGAGCAGGCCGCCGCCGACCAGCGCCAACACGGACAGACCGAGGGCCGCGGTCGGTCCGGGCCAGAGCGTCAGGTGCCCGTGGAGGCCGCCCAGCAGTTCGGCGTACGGACTGAGCAGGCCGTCCAGCACCCCGGCGGCGGGACCGGCCAGCAGCCCGACGACGGCGAGCACGGCCGGTGGCAGCAGCATCGACGCGGCGATCGGCGCGGGTGGGGCCGGTTCGACGCCCGGCCGGTCGGCGAACGCGCCCCAGAGGAAGCGGGCGCTGTACGCGACGGTGAGCACCGTCCCGGCGACCAGGCCGGCGAGGAGCACCGGATCGCCGGTGAACGCCGCTAACACCGCCTCCTTGGCGACGAACCCGACGAGCGGCGGTACGCCCGCCATCGACGCCGCCGCCAGCACCGCGACCCCGAACAACGGCCGGGACCAGCGCCGCAGCCCGGACAACTCGCGCAGGTCCCGGGTCCCGGCGCCGTGGTCGATGACGCCGACCACCAGGAACAGCGCCGCCTTGAACAGGGCGTGCGCCAGCAGCATCGCCGTACCGGCCAGCGCGGCGTCCGGCGTGCCCGCGCCGGTCACCGCGACCAGCAGGCCCAACTGGCTGACCGTCCCGTACGCGAGCAGCAGTTTGAGGTCGTGCTGTCGCAGCGCCGCCCACCCGGCGACGAGCATGGTCGCCACCCCGGCGACCTGTACCACCGGTCGCCACGGGCCGACCGTGGCGAGCACCGGCGCGAGCAGCCCGACCAGGTAGACGCCGGCCTTGACCATGGCGGCCGCGTGCAGGTACGCGCTGACCGGAGTGGGCGCCGCCATGGCGACCGGCAGCCAGGAGCTGAACGGGAGCACCGCCGACTTGGACAGTGCTCCGGCCAGGATCAGCAGCACCGCGGTGGCGAGGTAGCCGCCTGCGGGCAGCGGGTGGGTGGCGATCTCGGACCAGCGGTAACTACCGGCGTGCTCGCCCAACAGGATGAACCCGACCAGCATGGCGAGCCCGCCCAGCGTGGTGACGGTCAGCGCCTGCGCCGCCGCCCAGCGGCTGGGCCGGCGTTCGGTGCTGTGCCCGATCAGCAGGTACGAGAAGATCGTGGTCAACTCCCAGCCGACGTAGAGCAGCAGCAGGTTGTCGGCGAAGACCAGGGCGAGCATCGCGCCGGCGAAAGCGACCAGGACGGCGGCGAACTGGGCCATCCCGGGCGAGCGGGCGTCGAAGTACCGGGCGCTGTAGACCAGCACGAGCGCGCCGACGCCGCCGATCAGCAGGGTCATGAGCCAGGACAGCGTGGTGAGGCGCAGCGCGATGTCGAGGCCCAACTGTCCGATCCACGGGTACGTCTCGACCACCGCGCCGCCGTGCCCGACGGCCGGGGTACGGGCCAGCGCCCAGCCGAACGCGGCGGCCGGCGCGAGCGCCAGCGGATAGCACGCGCGCGGACCCCACCACCGGACGAGAAGCGGCGCGACGATGGCCGCCACCAGGTGGAGGATGAGCAGTACCAGCACTCGCGCTCCCGATCGAGGTGGCCGACACCCGTACGGCGGTGGTGTCTCCAGCGATCAGACGCCAGATAACCGCCCAATGGGCGGTTTTGCCGGAATTGCCCCAACCCAGCGCAGAATGTGCGATCAGCGACGGTTGCTTCGGGTGGCGGTCAGCGCAGCAGGGCGTCGCCCACCGGCAGCGCGTCGTCGAGGTCCTGGTGACCTCGGCGCAGGTCCGCGAGGAGGTCGACGCGGCCGAGCTGGCGGGCAACCTTGGCGACGACCCTTTCCGCGACGGCGAGGGATCGCATCGAGAGCAAGCGGCCCCGGCTCTCGCGGCGCAGCACGAAGTAGTGCACGGCGACCCGGACCTGACCACGGTCGGCGGCGCTGGCCTGGGCGGTGGAGACGACCAACTCCCGCAGGCAACCGGCGAGACGCTCGGCGAGCTCCAGCTCAGGCCCGTGCAGGCCGGCCCGGAGCGCGGCGAGGTGACTGTCGACCTTGCGGATCAGCACATCGGTGCCGGGCTCGACGTGTCGCGGCTCGCCGGTCATCCGATCCCTCCCCACCCGATTCGCGTTGCGGGTGAAGTTACTTTATGTTGCGCCACACAAGCAAGCAGTTAAGTGAGACTTAACGTATTAAAGGTGCACGAGGCGCAATTTCCACGCAGCGTGGCACGATCTCCCGTGGGACGTTCGTGGTTGTCGTACCGGCGGGGCACGATGGACCGGTGACGAGGGCGAACGCGGGTGAGGGCGAGGTGCTGGACGAGTTCGGTCCGGCCACCCGCGCCTGGTTCGACGCCGCCTTCGCCGCGCCCACCGCCGCCCAGACCGGCGCCTGGCGATCCGTGTCGGCCGGCCGTAACGCCCTGGTCGTGGCGCCCACCGGCTCCGGCAAGACCCTCGCGGCCTTCCTCTGGTCGCTGGACCGACTGGCCCGCGAGCCGGCACCGACCGAGGCACGCCAGCGGTGCCGGGTGCTCTACGTCAGCCCGCTCAAGGCCCTCGCCGTCGACGTCGAACGCAACCTGCGCGCGCCGCTGGCCGGCATCCGGCAGGCGGCGACCCGCCTCGGCGTTCCGCCCCCCGACATCACCGTCGGAATGCGCACCGGTGACACCCCCGCCGACGAGCGACGCGCGTTCGCCCGCACCCCGCCCGACATCCTCATCACCACGCCCGAATCCCTGTTCCTGCTGCTCACCTCGGCCGCTCGGGATTCGCTGCGTGGCGTCCAGACGGTGATCGTCGACGAGGTCCACGCGGTGGCCGGCAGCAAACGCGGGGCCCACCTCGCCCTCTCCCTGGAACGCCTCGACGAGCTGCTGCCCACGCCGGCACAACGGATCGGCCTCTCCGCCACCGTCCGGCCGATCGACGCCTGCGCCCGGTTCCTCGGCGGTGCCCGGCCGGTCGACGTCGTACAGCCACGCACGGCGAAGACCATCGAGGTCAGCGTGCAGGTGCCGGTGGAGGACATGACCCGGCTCGACGAGCAGGAGCAGCCACCCGAGGATGCCCTCGGCGGGCCCGGGCCGCGCCGTGCCTCGATCTGGCCGGCCGTCGAGGAGCGGGTCTTCTCGCTGATCGGGCAGCACCGCTCCACCATCGTGTTCACCAACTCCCGCCGTAGCGCCGAGCGCCTCTGCGCGCGGCTCAACGAGTTGGCCGCCGAGGAGGTGGCCACCGCCGCGCTCGCCTCCGCGTCGGGCGGGGGCGCGGTCGTCGTACCCCCTGGGTTTTCGGCGGGCGACCAGCCGGCGGCCGACGACGACCCGGCGTCCGGCGCGCAGCGGTGGGGTGGCCCGGCCGGTCCGGCGCGCAACCGGCCGCCGGCCAACGGCGGCTCGGCGCCCGGTCCGGGCGGCAGTCGCGCGCCGGCCAACGGGGGCTCGGCGCCCGGTCCGGGCGGCAATCGTGCGCCGGCCAACGGCGGCTCGGCGCCCGGTCCGGGCGGCAGTCGCGCGCCGGCCGAGGTTATGGCCCAGTCCGGCGCGGCGACCGGGGCCGCGCCGGTGATCGCGCGCGCCCACCACGGCAGCGTCTCGCGGGAGGAGCGCAAGCACATCGAGGAGGCGCTCAAGTCGGGCCAGCTTCCGGCGGTGGTGGCGACCTCCAGCCTGGAGCTGGGCATCGACATGGGCGCGGTCGACCTGGTGGTGCAGATCGAGGCCCCGCCGAGCGTCGCCGCCGGCCTGCAACGCGTCGGCCGGGCCGGGCACCAGGTGGGCGCGGTCTCCCGCGGGGTGGTCTTCCCCAAGCACCGGGGTGACCTGCTGTCCTGCGCGGTGGTCGCCGAGCGGATGACCGACGGCGCGATCGAGGAGCTGCACTACCCGCGCAACCCGCTGGACGTGCTGGCCCAGCAGATCGTCGCAATGGTGGCCCTGGAGCCGTGGCAGGTGGGCGATCTGGCGGCGCTGGTCCGGCGGGCCGCGCCCTTCGCGGAGCTGCCCGACTCGGCGCTGCACGCCGTCCTGGACATGCTCTCCGGTCGCTACCCGTCCACGGCCTTCGCCGAACTGCGTCCCCGACTGGTCTGGGACCGGGCCAGCGACCAGCTCACCGGCCGTCCCGGCGCGCAGCGGTTGGCGGTGACCAGCGGCGGCACGATTCCGGACCGGGGTCTGTTCGGCGTCTTCCTGGCCGGCGCCGAGCGGGCCGCCCGGGTCGGCGAGCTGGATGAGGAGATGGTCTACGAGTCGCGCGTCGGCGACGTCTTCCTGCTCGGCTCGTCCTCGTGGCGCATCGAGGAGATCACCCCAGACCGGGTGCTGGTCTCCCCCGCGCCGGGGCAGGCCGCGCGGATGCCGTTCTGGAAGGGCGACCAGCTCGGCCGCCCGGTGGAGCTGGGCCGGGCCATCGGCGCGCGGGTCCGCGCCCTGCTGCGGCAGAGCGACGAGGCGGCGCTGACCACGCTGCGCGAGGGCGGCCTGGACGACTGGGCCGCCACCAACCTGATGGCCTACCTGCGTGACCAGCGGGAGGCCACCCGGTCGCTGCCCGACGACCGCACGGTCGTGGTCGAGCGCTTCCGCGACGAGTTGGGCGACTGGCGACTCGCCGTGCACAGCGTCCTCGGCGCCCGGGTCAACGGGCCCTGGGCCCTCGCCGTGGGCCGCCGGCTGGCCGAGCGGTACGGGGTGGACGCCCAGGTCATGCCCTCGGACGACGGGATCGTGGTGCGCCTGCCGGACACCGCCGACGAGCCACCCGGCGCCGACGTGGTGGTCTTCGAGCCCGACGAGATCGCCCAGCTCGTGCAGGAGTCGGTCGGCACCTCAGCACTCTTCGCCGCCCGGTTCCGGGAGTGCGCCGCCCGGTCGCTGCTGCTGCCCCGCCGCGACCCACGCCGCCGCCAACCGCTCTGGCAGCAGCGGCAACGCGCCGCGCAACTGCTCGACGTCGCCCGCGAGTACGCCGACTTCCCGGTCACCCTGGAGGCCGCCCGGGAATGCCTCCAGGACGTCTTCGACCAGCCCGCGCTGGCCGAGCTGATGCGCGACCTGGCGGCCCGCAAGGTCCGCCTGGTCGAGGTGGAGACCAGCGCACCGTCGCCGTTCGCCCGGTCGCTGCTCTTCGGCTACGTGGGCGCGTTCCTCTACGAGGGCGACGCCCCGCTCGCCGAGCGTCGAGCCGCCGCCCTGGCCCTGGACTCCACCCTCCTGGGTGAGCTGCTGGGCCGGGTCGACCTGCGCGAACTGCTGGATCCGGCGGTCCTCGCCGAGACCGACCGGCAACTGCGCTGGCTCACCGAGCAGCGCCGTCCGCGCGACGCGGAGGACGTGGTCGAGCTGCTGCGGGTGCTGGGCGACCTGAGCGACGTCGAGCTGACCGAACGGGGCATTCCGGAGAGCTGGCTGACCGAGCTGGAGGCCGCCCGCCGGGTGCTGCGGGTACGGATCGCCGGCGAGCAGCGCTGGGTGGGCATCGAGGACGCCGCCCGGTTGCGCGACGCGCTCGGCGTGGCGCTGCCCGTCGGCGTCGCCGAGGCGTACCTCGCCCCGGTGGCCGACCCGCTGGGCGACCTGGTGGCCCGGTACGCCCGTACCCACGGGCCGTTCGCCGCCGCGACCTGCGCGGCCCGCTTCGGGCTCGGCGTCTTCGTGGTCGAGCAGGCGCTGCGCCGCCTCGCCGCCACCGGCCGCGTCGTCTCCGGCGAGTTCACGCCCGACACGGCGGGTGCGCAGTGGTGCGACGCCGAGGTGCTGCGGATGCTGCGCCGCCGCTCCCTCGCGGCGCTGCGCCGGGAGATCGAGCCGGTGCCGCCCCGGGCCCTCGCCACCTTCCTGCCCCGTTGGCAGCAGGTCGGCTCGTCCGCACGGGGCGTGGAGGCGCTCGCGGCCACCGTGGAGCAGTTGCAGGGCGCGGCGGTGCCGGCGTCCGCGCTGGAACGGCTGGTGCTGCCCGGCCGGGTCGCCGACTACTCCCCCGCTCAGCTCGACGAACTGTGTGCCAGCGGGGAGGTGCTCTGGGCCGGCTCGGGGGCGATCTCCGGAGGCGACGGCTGGGTCACCCTGGCGTACGCGGACGCCGCGCCGCTGCTGCTGCCGCCGCCCGACGAGGCGTTGACGCGTACCCCGCTGCACGACGCGGTGCTGGACGCGCTCGGCGACGGGCAGGCGCTGTTCTTCCGCGCGCTGGCCGACCGGGTCGGCGCCACCGACGACGCCGCGCTCACCAGTGTCATCTGGGACCTGGTCTGGGCCGGGCACCTCACCAACGACACACTCGCCCCGCTACGTGCGGTGCTCGGCGCGGGTGGGGCGCACCGGTCCCGCCCGGCCGCGCCGCGCACCCGCTACCGGCGGCCCGGACGGGTGGCGCTGCCCACCCGCAGCGGCCCACCGACCGTCGCCGGCCGCTGGTCGCGGCTTCCGGAGCGGGATCTCGACCCGACCCGGCGGGCCGCGGCCCTCGCCGACGTCCTGTTGGAACGGCACGGGGTCGTCACCCGGGGCGCGGTCATGGCCGAGCAGGTGGTCGGCGGGTTCTCGGCGGTCTACCCGGTGCTGTCGGCGCTGGAGGAACGCGGCGCGGCCCGCCGGGGCTACTTCGTGGAAGGGCTCGGCGCGGCGCAGTTCGCGGTGCCCGGCGCGGTGGACCGGCTACGCGCCCTGGCCGAGCCGACCGACGGCGCGCGCGGCCGTGGCGGGCCGGCCACCGTCCTCGCGGCCACCGATCCCGCCAACCCGTACGGCGCGGCGCTGCCCTGGCCGGACCGGGTCGTCGACTCCGGCGACGGGGCCACCGCCGCGACCGGCCACCGGGCCGGCCGTAAGGCCGGGGCGCTGGTGGTGCAGGTCGGCGGCGACCTGGTGCTGTACGTGGAACGCGGCGGCCGAACCCTGCTCTCGTTCACCGACGACACCGAGACCCTCGCCGCCGCCGGCAAGGCACTCGCCGACGCCGTCCACTCGGGAGCGTTGGGCGCGATGTCGGTCGAGCGCGCCGACGGCGAGGCGGTGCACTCCTCACCGCTGCGGGACGCGCTGACCGCCGCCGGCTTCCGGGCCACCCCGCGCGGCCTACGCCTACGCGGCTGACCCGTCACCCGGCCCAGGACCGCTGCGGCTCGCTCAACCGGTCAGTGCTCCACCGGCGCGATTGGCCGACCGCGCCCGGCGTCCGTGTGCGTCATCGGCTTCCCGCGGGACGGCCATCCCGGGTGGCAGAGCACTCGCCCGCGGAACCCTCACGCGCTCCGGCAGCTCTCCCCCGCCGCAGGGCCAGCACCACTGTTGTGGCGTTGATGCCTGTGCGTCATCTTGATGACTCACAGGCATCACAGGCACAACAGCCATGCGCGGCCGCAGCCGCCCGACGGCAGCCCACCGGGACGGCGGCGCAGCGGGCAGCGGGCAGCGGGCAGCGGGCAGCCTCAGCGGAGGCTGTTGAGGGTCTTCTCGTAGCGGAGGCGGTCGGCTGCCGGTGTCTTCGCCTCGAGGTAGTTGAGCACCACGGCACCACGCCGGTACGACTGCCCACCCCAGGTCTCGGCGATGTCGCCGGCGCTGGTCTCGTCGGGGAACACGTAGACGGTGACGCCGTCGGTGGCCACGATCTCGGAGCAGCCCAGCCCGAGACCGTCCGGACCACAGTCGACCGAGCGGTCCTTGGGGTGGGTGACCCGCAGACCGGCGGCCTTGAACGCGTCGACGACCTGCCGCGCGCTGGGCGCGCCCGCCGGACGCGGGGGCAGAACCACCGGCGGCGGACTGGCCGGCCGGCGTTCGACAGGTCCCTGCGGCGGCACCGACGGCACGCTGGGCGGCGTGGCGGACCGTGCGGGTGGCGGTACGGCCGAGTCGGTGCCGGACGGAACCGCCGAGGGATCCGGCAGGCTCGGCAGATCGGTGGCCTGGACGGCCGGGGACGAGACACCGGGGGCGGCACTCGACGGCTCGGCGTCGTCACCACGGCCGCAGCCGGCGATGACGGCGGCGGCGACCAGTAGGACTCCGACGGCGGGCAGGCTCCGAAGTGTCACAGGCGCAGTCTGCCCAACCACGCTGGGCGGCGCGAGGGGCCGGTCGGCCACCGCGCTGTCCACTATCCGCCACCCGGATCCGCCGGGCGCTCGGTCACCCTCGTCGATGCGGCCCATCCCGTGCCGCCCACCCGCAGGCGAACTCCGCCGAAAGATCCGCGCAACATCAGGGATGTTGCTGCCTCCCGCCCGCCACAGGCAGCAACAACAGGGAACTTGCGCGGATCTTGCCGCGCGGGGCGCGGGCGCGGGACGCGCGGACGGCGCAGGCGCGGGACGCGCGGACGGCGCAGGCGCGGGACGCGCGGACGGCGCAGGCGCGGGACGCGCGGACGGCGCAGGCGCGGGACGCGCGGACGGCGCAGGCGTGGGCGTGCGGAGGGAGGGGGCGTTAGCCTGCGGGGGTGTCCGGCACACCGTGGATCTCGTTGACCACCGACTACGGCCTCGACGACGGCTTCGTGGCCGCCTGTCACGGGGTGATCGCCCGGATCGCGCCCGCCGCCCGGGTCATCGACGTGACGCACCTGGTGCCGCCGGCGGACGTCCGGCGCGGGGCCGCCGTGCTGGCGCAGACCGTGCCGTACCTGCCGGTGGGCGTGCACGTCGCGGTGGTCGATCCGGGTGTCGGCACCGCCCGCCGGGGCATCGCGCTGGCCACCCCGGGTGGGCTGCTGGTCGGCCCGGACAACGGGTTGCTGCCCGACGCGGCCGCCGCGCTCGGCGGGGTGCGCGCCGCCGTGGAGCTCACCGAACCCCGGTGGCTGGCGGCCCGGGTGTCCGGCACGTTCCACGGCCGGGACGTCTTCGCTCCGGTGGCGGCGCGGCTGGCGCTCGGCGAGCCACTGACCGAGGCCGGCCCGGCGATCGACCCGGACGACCTGGTCCGGCTGCCACCGCCGGTCGTGACCCGCGACGCCGACGGCTTCACCGCCGAGGTGCTGACCGTCGACCATTTCGGAAACGTGCAACTGGCCGCGCCGGGCGAGGTGCTCGGTGCGCTCGCGGCCACCGTCCGGGTCGGCCCGCCCGGGCCGACACCGTCCCACCGGGCGGTACGCGGACGGACGTTCGGCGACGCGCCACCTGAGGCCCTGGTGGTGTACGTCGACTCGGCCGACCTGGTGGCGGTGGCGGTCAACGGCGGTCGGGCCGTGGACGTTCTCGGCGTACGCCCGGGTGACCTCCTGCGGGTGGCCGGGTGACATTCGACTGTGGAATGCTGCCCCGGTGGGTGAACCGGTGGGTGAACACGTAGTTCCCGTGGGCTGTCCCTGTTGTGCCTCCCGGACCGGCGGCGGGACCTGCCCGGTCTGCTTCTGGACCGACGACGGTCAGAACGACGCCGACGCGGACGCGGTGCGGGGCGGGGCCAACGGCGACCTGAGCCTGTCGCACGCCCGGCTCAACTACGCCGTCTACGGGGCGAGTCACCCGCGTTACCAGGACATGGTGCGTCCCGCCCGCCCCGACGAGCGCCCCTGAGGCGACGCCCGCCGAGGCGCAGGCCGGTTCAGCAGGCCGGCACGGTGCCGCCGTAGACGGTGGAGACGTACGCGTGGCTGACGTACTGCCCGGTGGCCAGGCGGTTCCACCTGGTGGTGGTGCGGTACGGGCCGGCGACCGACTGGCCGGTGATGTAGCACTGGACCGGCACGTTGGCGAACCGGGCGGCGAGGCCACGGACCGCGTACGAGGTGCCGGGCCCGGTGCGGATGTTGAGCGGGCCGTCACCCACGACGGCGCGCGGTCCGCCGCCGGTCCACAGGTACGCGACGTCCACCCAGGCGTTGGTGGTGAGTTGCAGGCCGTCCCAGAAGGTGCCGTCGGCCAGGTCGACGCCGGCCGGGTTGAGCACGGTACGCCCGAACTGGTCCTTCCCGCCGTTGTAGCCGGACTGGTAGGCGGCCTGCGCCTCGGGCCGGCCCTGCGGCAGGTTCTTCCAGTTCTCGCGGACGGCGGACGGGTTCCAGTAGTCGTCGCGGGTGTTCCACGGTCCGACGTCCCAGACCGGCGCGTACTCGCAGCGCGCGCCCGTGGTGGTGCAGACCCGCACGGTGTAGTCGCCGGTGTTGAGCGGGGAGAGGCCCCGGCGCGACGGTAGCGCCACGAAGTGGTCGCGCGGCTGCACGGTGCGGCCGTTGGCGGTCAGTTCGCCGACCAGTCCGATCCGGGTGGCGTACACCCGGTAGGTGAGGCCGGGCGTGGCGGCGGACACGGCGGCCGTCGCGTCGGCGGTGAGGTCGACGCCGCGTACCGTCGCGGTGGCCGCGCCGGCCCGGGCGGTCAGCACCACCCGGGTCTGTACGCGGCTGACCGGCTGGTCGAAGACCGCGCCCGCGGTCGCGGCCCGCCACTCGGTCCAGCCGGTGAGCCGCCACCCGCGCACCTGCGCCTCGACGCTCGCCCCGGTGGGGATGTCGGCGCTGATCTCGGCACGGACCCGGGTGGCCGGGCGGCCGAGGGTGCGTGGGGCGCTGAGGAGCATGCCCTCGGCGAGCGCGCTGTGTGGGCTGCGCGGGCTGCGCCCGGCCGGGCGGGCCTCGCGCAGTCGCAGTCCGGCGGCGGTACGGCGGACGTTGACGTCGTCCCGGTCGACGACGGACAGGTCGGCGCTCCACCGTTCGCCGGCGGGCGCGGCGGCGGTCAGGGTGAGTGACCCGGCGGTCGCGGGGGCGGCGGTGGTCCGGGCGGCGCGGGTGACGGGCACCAGGGCCACGACGAGCGCGAGGGCGAGGATGGCGGCGAGAGTGGCGGGTCGGATACGACAATGGCGTCGTCTCATGGGCATTCTCCTCAGAACTCCCTGACCATTGCATGTCCGGAGATCATGAGGAACCTGGCTACAAATAGCGACACATGCGAATCTTGCTCGAAAGAGGGAGGATGGCAGGGTGCCCGAAGGTGACACCGTCTGGAACACCGCCCGCGTGCTGCACCGCGCGCTGGCCGGAGCGCGGCTGACCGGCTCCGACTTCCGGGTGCCTGAGCTGGCCACCACCGACCTCACCGGCTGGACCGTCCGCGAGTCGGCCAGCCGGGGCAAGCACCTGCTGCTCCGCCTCACCGCCCCGGACGACGCGCCGTGGACGCTCCACTCCCACCTGCGGATGGACGGCGCGTGGCGGGCGTACGCGCCGGGGGAACGGTGGAGCGAACGGCCCGCACACCTGATCCGGGTGGTGCTGCGCAGCCCCGGCGCGGTGGCGGTGGGCTACCACCTGCACGAGTTGGCCCTGGTGCCCACCGCCGAGGAGGACACCCTGGTGGGCCACCTCGGGCCGGACCTGCTCGGCCCGGACTGGGACCCGGCCGAGGCGGTCGACCGGCTCTGGGCGCATCCCGAGCAGACCATCGGCGAGGCGCTGCTCGACCAGCGCAACCTGGCCGGGGTGGGCAACCTCTACAAGTGCGAGGTGCTGTTCCTGCGCGGCGTGTCCCCGTGGACGCCCGTGCGGGCGGTGCCCGACCTGCCGGGCCTGGTCGACCTCGCACAGCGGCTACTGGCCGCCAACCGGGGCCGCTGGACGCAGAGCAGCACCGGCTCCCTGCACCGGGGGCAGACCAGCTACGTGTACGGCCGCCGCGCCCAGCCGTGCCGCCGCTGCGGCGCCGCCATCGCCAAGCGGGAGCTGGGCGAACGGGTCACCTACTGGTGCCCGGTCTGTCAGCCGGAGCGGCCGGGGACCCCGCCGCCGAGCTGAGCGGGCGTTGTGGATCGAGGTCATCCCAGATACGGACGATTGGGTAATTCCTAACCGACCCCTCGACGTCGCATGCTGCGGTTGGGTGCTCACCGCCTGTCAGCAGAGTGCCGAGGGCCGCCACGTCGGGGTGGCGTTCCTCGTGCCCCGACCCCGGGGAGAGTCATGGCGATCTTCCGCAGACTCCGCTCCACCTTCCTCTTCCGGCCCGCCCCGGACGGCCTCGGTCGGACGGCGTCCGTCCCGACCGCGCGTACCGCCCCCGAGGAGGCGGCGCCCACGGCCAGCCTGGACCCGTCCGCCGAGCCACGCTGCTTCGGACCGGTGCCGAACGTCGCGTACAGTCCCCGCCCGACGCGTGACCCCGACGGCCGGCCGGTGCCGGGAACCGGGCTGCGCAAGTTCGTCGACGCGCTGCCCGTACCGGGCGACGAGGCGCTGCCGGTGGCGGTGCCGGACACGATCAGCTACCCGGGCTGCGACTACTACGAGATCGGCCTTCAGCAGTACGCGCAACGCCTGCACCGGGACCTGCCGGTCACCCGGCTGCGCGGCTACCGGCAGCTCAACCTGGGCACCGACGCGGCGGGCCACAACACGGTGGCACCGCCGGAGCGGCCCTGGCACCTCGGCCCGATGATCCGCGCCCGGCGGGGCCGACCGGTCCGGGTGAAGTTCATCAACCAACTGCCCACCGGCCGGGCGGGCGAGTTGTTCCTGCCGGTCGACGAGACGGTCGAGGGCGCCGGCCTCGGGCCGCTGGACGGTCCGGCGCCGTACCCGCAGAACCGGGCGGTGCTGCACCTGGCCGGGGCACAGACCGGCTGGACGAGCGCGGGCAACCCGGGACACTGGATCACCCCGGCCGGGGAGATCACCCCGTACCCGGTCGGGACCGGCCTCACGCCGGTGCCGGACATGCCCGCGCCCGGTGCCGGAGCCACCACGCTCTACTTCCCCAACGAGCAGAGCGGCCGGCTGCTCTGGTTCCACGACAACACCCTCGGGCTGGCCCGGCTCACCGTCTACGCCGGCCAGCTCGCGCCGTACCTGCTCACCGACCCGGTCGAGGACCAGCTCGTCGCCGACGGGGTGCTGCCGGCCGAGCAGGTGCCCCTGGTGATCGAGGACAAGACCTTCGTGCCGGACGACACCCAACTGGCCGCCGAGGACCCCACCTGGGACCGGGAACGCTGGGGTGCTCGCGGCAGCCTGTGGTACCCCCACGTCTACCAGCCCCGACAGAACCCGTACCGGTCCGGCGGGCGCAACCCCACCGGACGGTGGGACTACGGCCCCTGGTCGCGCCATCCGGCGCCGGACGGCGGCCGGGGCGACAGCGGACCCACCGTGGACGGTTGGCCGATGGCCGAGCGGATCGCCGGGGAACCACCGCTGACCGGCCCCGGACCGGTGCCGAACCCGCACCACGATCCCGTCGGTGGTGGCGCCGAGCCACCGCTGCGCCCCGGGGTGCCGCACCCGTCCGCGGTGCCCGCGGCGTACGGGGACACCCCGCTGGTCAACGGTGTCGCCTATCCATACCTGCGGGTGCGCCCCGCCGTGTACCGCCTGCGCGTCCTCAACGCCTGCCTGGACCGCAGCCTCAACCTCCAGCTCTACCGGGCCTGCTCGGACGCCCCGATGTGGTCAGACGACGGGGCGCTGGCCGACGCGGACGCCGGCGAGGTGCCGATGGTGCCCGCCGTACGGTCGGCGGACCGGCCGGCCGGTTGGCCCAGCGACGGGCGTGACGGCGGAGTGCCCGACCCGCGCGCCGCCGGACCGGAGTTCGTCCAGATCGGCAACGAGGCCGGGCTGCTGCCCGCTCCGGTGGTGCTGCCCAACCGGCCGATCAGCTACCGCTACGACCGGCTCGACCCGACGGTGTTGAACGTGGACGGGCACACGCTCCTGCTCGCCCCGGGTGAGGTGGCCGACGTGCTTGTCGACTTCTCCACCGTGGAACCGGGCAGCACGTTGATCCTCTACAACGACGCCCCGGCGCCGCTGCCCGGTTTCGACCCGCGCTACGACCAGCACACCGACGCGCCGGACCGCACGGCCGAGGGTGGTCCACCACCCACCGAGCCGGGGTACGGGCCGAACACCCGTACCCTGTTGCAGTTCCGGGTGGCCGGCACGCCCGAGGGGCGGTACGACCTGGGCCGGCTGCGGGAGCGGCTGCCGGTGGCGTACGCGGCCAGCCAGCGCCCGCCGATCGTGCCGCAGCCGGCGTACGACCCGGCGTTCGGCAGCCGGACCACGGCCGAGACGGTCGTCTCGGCACACGCCGACACGGTGACGTTCACGCCGCTGGCGGGTACCGGTCCGGTGACCCTGCCGATCGAGGTCAAGGCCGTGCAGCAGGTCTTCGAGCCCGGTCACGGCCGGCTGGCCGGCCGGCTCGGGGTGGGCCACCCGCACACCGGACCGCTCGCCCCGGCGACCCTGCCGCTCGGGCCGACCGATCCGGTGACCGAGGTGCTGTTCGCGGCCGACCCGGCCACTGGAGTGGGCGCGCCGACCGACGGCACGCAGCTCTGGCGGATCAGCGGCAACGTACGGCAGACCGAGCCGCTGCGCTTCGGCGGCTGCGACGTGCAGATCGTCAACCGGGTCGGCTGGGACGGCACGCAGCGCCCGCCGCACCCGGCGGAGCTGGGCTGGAAGCAGATCGTCCGGGTCAACCCCCGCGAGGACGTGGTGGTGGCGCTGCGCCCGGTCGCCCCGGCCCTGCCGTTCAAGCTGGGCGACAGCGTCCGGCTGCTGGACCCGGGCCGTCCGCCCGGCGCGCGGACCGGATCGACGCCGGTCAGCCCGACCGACGGTCGACCCGCCGTGGTGGTCAACCAGATGGTCAACCTGGGGTGGGAGTACCGCTGGCACAGCCAGCTCGCCGGCCATCGTGACCTGGGCATGAGCCGGCCGTTGGTGCTGCGGGTGACGCCACGCGCGCCTACCGGGCTGACCGCCACGCCGGTGCCCGGCTCGGCCACCGCCCTACCGGCGATCGCGCTGGCCTGGACCGGCAACGGCGGACGCCCGCCCGCGACGAGCCACCTGCTGCAACGGGCCACCGACGGGTCCTTCGGCGGCGACGTCACCACGATCACCGTCGCGGCGACCGCGACCCGCTACACCGACGCGACGGTCACCCCCGGCGTCACGTACCACTACCGGATCCGGGCGGAGAACGAGGTGAGCTACTCGTCCTGGTCGAACAGCGTCCCCGCCTCGGTGCACCTCGCCGCGCCGGGCGGGCTGATCGCGGCGATTCCGCCCGCCGCGCCGCTGCGGGTGGCGCTGCGCTGGACGAACCGCTCCTTCGCCACCGGCATCGACGTGCAGCGGGCCACCAACCCGACCTTCACCAGCGGACCGGGCACCACCGCGATCGGGGTGGGCGACAACCACCTGGACACCACGGCCGCCCCGGACACCACGTACTACTACCGGGTCCGCACCACCTACCTCGGTGCCGCCTCGGCGTGGTCGACGGTGGCCGCGGCGAGCACCCCGCCCGCGCCGAGCACCCCCGGCGAGGTGAACGCGACCGCGAGCGCGCCGGGCCCGGACACCGCCACCGTGGTGCTGGCTTGGGCGGCGAACACCCCGGTCGGGCCGGGGTCCGGGTTCATCGTGCAGCGGGCGCTGGACCCGGCGTTCGCCCACGAGGTGGCGACCTTCACGGTCACCGGTCGCGGCTTCGCCAACACGGGCCTGGCCCGGGGCGTGACCTACCACTACCGGATCCGGTCGTTCAACGTCGTGGGCAGCTCGCCGTACACCGGGCCGATCCCGGTGACGACGCCACCGTGACCGGCGGTCGGGCGCGGCTCAGCGGGTGGGCGTGCGCAGGCCGGCGCCGCCCGCGCGCAGCTCGGCCAGGGCCGACGCCACGCCGTGCAGCAGGTCGGTGGCCTCGGTGAGCCGATCGGCGGCGGGGTGGGTGGGCTCCGGGCGGGCGTCCTCGGCGAGGTAGCCGGCGGCGGCGACCACCAACCGCTCGTAGGCGGCCACCCCGCCCTCCAACTGCGCGGTCAGGGTGGCGTGCGCGTCGGACAGCGGCGCCCGGGCGTCGGTCGGCGCGAGCCGCAGGGCCCGTTCGACGCTGGCCACCCGGTTGGCGAGTTCCCGCAGCGACCGGTCGGCGTCGGCGGCCTCCCGCACGGCCGGCTCGGCGAGCCCGGAGAGCCGGGGCGCCATCCCGGCCAGGGTGAGCGAGGCGCGGTCCAGTCGCGCCCACTGCTGCCCGGCGGTGGTGCCGCGCAACGCGACCCGGCTGCGCACCCGGCGTACCTCGGCCAGCACGCCGGAGCCCACCGGCAGCCGCTCGACGGCGGCCACCAGCCGGGCCCGGGACCGGGCGGCGGCCTCGGCCGGGTCCAGCGCCGGGGGCGCGGGCCGGGCGGCCAGCGCCCGCAGGTCGATCCAGCGCCAGGCGGCCAACGCCACCGCGCTGCCCGCAGCGCCGGCCCAGGCCGCGTCCGGCAGACCGAGTCCGGCGTACGGCGTCAGCACCGCCGCGGCCCCGCCGAGCCCACCGGCCAGTACGCTCCACCGCCGGGCGGACCGGCGCAGCCGACCCAGTTGACGGAAGTAGCGCGTCCGCTCGTCTGCCACCGAAAGACCCCCCTCGGACCGGTCGTTCAGCCGGCGGCGGTCGGGTCGCCGGTGCCCCGCTCGCGGGCCATGCTGGCGCGCAGCTCGTCCAGCCGGGCGGCGGCGGTCGGGTCGCTGCCCGGAGCCGCCTGCTCGGCCTGCGGGACCGCCGGGCGCTGCGCCGTGCCGCCGAGCTGCTCCCCCGCCATGCTGGAGCGGATCTGCTCCAGCCGCGCCGAACCGGCCGAGTCGATGGTCGCCTTCTGGATCTCCAGCATCCGTCCCTCGACGGAGTTGCCGGCCAGCTCGGCGCGGCCCATCGCGTTGGCGTACCGCCGCTCGATGCGGTCCCGCACCTCGTCCAGCGAGGGGGTGTTGGTGGGTGCGGTCAGCGACGACATCGACTCCAACGAGCGGGCCACGGTCTCCTGCATCTTGGCCTGTTCGAGCTGGCTGAGCAGCTTGGTGCGCTCGGCGAGCTTCTGCTGGAGGATCATCGAGTTGTTCTCGACCGCCCGGCGGGCCTGTGCGGCCGCGCCGAGCGCCTGGTCGTGCAGGGTCTTCAGGTCCTCGGCGGCCTGCTCGGCGGAGACCAGCTGGGTGGCCAGGGCCTGGGCGGACTGCTCGAACCGCGCCGCCTCGGCCTCGTCGCCCTTGGCGCGGGCCTGGTCGGACAGCACCAGGGCCTGCCGGGCGTTGCCCTGGAGCCGCTCGACCTCGGACATCTGCCGGGACAGCTTCATCTCCAGCTGACGCTGGTTGCCGATGACGGCCGCCGCCTGCTGGACCAGCGCCTGGTGCTGCCGCTGGGCATCCTCGATGGCCTGCTGGATCTGCACCTTGGGGTCGGCGTGCTCGTCGATCTTCGCGCCGAAGAGCGCCATCAGGTAGTTCCAGCCCTTGACGAACGGGTTCGCCATCTCCGCGGTATCCCCTCAGTAGCGTCGCTCCACCGCGGTCGGGCCGGATTGCGCCGACCGACCGCGACCCGGCCGGTCTCCATCGTCCCAGCCGAACGCCAGTGCGGCATCCGTACCGGGTGCACGACGGGCACCGTCGGCTCCTGCGGGCAACCCTACGCGGCGAAGGCCACGTCGCCCATGGGCAACGGACGCACCGGGCTCAGGCGGCGCAGACCACGTCCCGGTCGCGCTCGGTGGGCCGGACCCGGGTGCTGCGCAGCGTCGCCCGCAGCGGGGAGTCCTGCCGGACCGACACCGCGACCTTGCCGTCGGAGGTGACCTGGCGGACGCCCCGGTTGGCGGCCTTGCGGACGGCGGCGGGCGCGACGGGCGCGGCCTCGGCCGGCTCGTCCTGCATGCCGACGAGCACCCCGGCGGGCATCTGCTCGGCGAGCGCCACGGTGTCGCTCACCTCGCGGAGAAGTTCGGAAAGGCGGGCGCCGAGCGCGTCACAGATCGCGGCCAGCAGTTCGCTGGACGGCTCCTTGTGCCCCCGCTCGATCTCGGAGAGGTAACCGAGGCTGACATTGGCGGCGGTGGACACCTCACGCAGTGTGCGCTGCTGTCCCTGCCGGCGCGCCCGCAGTGCGTCACCGATCACCCGGCGTAGCAGGACCATCGCACCTCCCCCTGAGGGATACCTCACGCCCGGCGGCAGGCAGCCGGCCGCGGCGGACCGCGCCGACTCCGAGCGTCGGAGCCTTCCCGCAACCGTACCCGCTGCGGGCCCCGGCGACATCCCACCCCGCCCGTCGGATCCTGGCGGCAGGGCTCACCGCCGCCCCGCGCCGGCCGTCCCCAGACCGTCCCGGGCGTCGTCGCCGGCTGTTCCCGGACCATTCCCGGCGGGTTCCGCACCGGTGGGAGCGCCTGCCTGCGCCGGCTCCAGGCCATCAAGCGCGGCCTCGTCGGCGGCGTGGATGCGCTCGGCGAGCAGCCGCAGCGCCTCGATCACGGCGGCCGCGCGGACGTGGTCCCGCCCGCCGTCGAGGTGGAGTTCGCGGACCTGTACGCCGGTCGGGCCGGCCACCGCGACGTAGACCAGGCCGACGGGCTTGCCGTCCTGCGGCTCCGGGCCGGCGACCCCGGTGGTGGCGAGCCCCCAGTCCGCTCCGCAGCGCTGCCGACCGCCCTCGGCGAGCGCCGCCGCCACGTCGGGGTCGACCGGTCCGCGTGCCGCCAGCAGATCGGCCGGTACGCCGGCCAGGGTGGCCTTCAACTCGGTGGCGTAGACGACCAGCCCGCCCCGGTAGATGCCGCTGACCCCGGCGATCTCCACGATCGACGCGGACAGCAGCCCGCCGGTGAGCGATTCGACGGTGGCGAGGGTCTCGTGCCGCTGCGACAGGCTGTGCACGACACCCGCCGCCGCGCTACCCGTCGCGTTCTCTTCCCGCTGCATGATCCCGTCCTTCCCCACCGGCCGACCCCCAACCCTCCCGGCCAACCCTCCCGGCCGAACCCCGTCGATCATGAAGTTATCGCCGCGACACGCCGGCCCGGGCCGCAACAACTTCATGATCACCCGCGCGGCGACCCGGGCGCCCAGGGGCCGGGCCTAGGGGCGGGGGCGGCGGAGGCGGAGGGCCTGGAGGATGTAGTCGAAGCCGGTGGCCACCGTGACCAGGACGGCGGCGCCCATGATCCAGGGGCCGACGGCGGCGAGGTCGGCCGGCATCGGCCAGAGGTACCAGGCGATGGCCAGGATCTGGAGCGCAGTCTTGATCTTGCCGCCACGGCTGGCCGCGATCACGCCGTGCCGGATCACCCAGAACCGCAGCCCGGTGATGCCCAGCTCGCGGACGAGGATCAGCGCCGTCACCCACCAGGGCAGCCGGTCGTACCAGGAGAGCAGCACCAGGGCCGCGCCGGTGAGCGCCTTGTCGGCGATCGGGTCGGCCACCTTGCCGACCGAGGTGACCAGCCCGAACCGGCGGGCGATCCAGCCGTCCACCAGGTCGGTCGCCGAGGCCACCGCGAAGATCAGACAGGCCGCCATCCGCCAGCCGGCGTGGGTCATCCCCGACACGATCACCGAGGCGGCGAAGACCGGCACCAGCACCAGCCGCAGCGCGGTCAGCGCGTTGGCCGCGTTGAGCACGGGCACCCGCGGGACCACCCGGGCCGGCGTCGACTCCGTCGCCCCGGTCATCGTCTCACTCCGCTCGGGCCGCCGTGGCGTTCCCGGCACCGCACCACCTGGCTCCCCCGCTCCGTCCGGGCCCGCCGTCACCGTGCCGCGCCGGGCGCCGCCGAGATCATCTCATCCGGCACCGCGAGCAGATCCACCCCTTCGGTGCCGGTCACCGTGGCCCGGACCAGGTCACCCGGGCGCAGCGCGGCCAGGTCGACCCCGCCCTCGACCGGCGCGACCAGGGTGGTCGATCCGTCCACCTCCGGCGCCTGGTGCGCGGCCCGGCCCTCCACCACGCCGTCCACGATCGCGTCGACGAGCACCTCGACGGTCGAGCCGAGCCGGTCCTCGGCCCGCTGCGAGCAGAGCTCGTCGGCGAGCGCGCTGAGCCGGTCGTACCGCCGCTTGATGGTCGCGGCGGAGACCTTGCCGGGCAGCCCGGCCGCCTCGGTGCCGTCCTCGTCGCTGTAGTCGAACATGCCGATCGCGTCCAGCCGGGCCTCGGTGAGGAAGCGGACCAGCTCGTCCACGTCGGCGCGGGTCTCGCCGGGGAAGCCGACGATGAAGTTGCTCCGCGCGCCCGCCTCCGGGGCCAGCGCCCGGGCACTGGCCAGCAGCTCCAGGAACCGGTCGGTGGAGCCGAAACGCCGCATCCGACGCAGTACGGGCTCACTGGAGTGCTGGAACGACAGGTCGAAGTACGGGGCCACCCCCGGGGTGGTGGCGATCGCCTCGACCAGCCCGGGCCGCGTCTCGGCCGGCTGGAGGTAGCTCACCCGCACCCGGACGATGCCGGACACCGCGGCGAGCTGCGGCAGCAACTTCTCCAGCGCGCGCGGGTCGCCCAGGTCCTTGCCGTACGAGGTGGAGTTCTCGCTGACCAGCACCAGCTCCCGTACGCCGGTCTTGGCCAACCACTCCGCCTCGGCGAGCAGCTCGTCCGGCGTACGCGAGACGAACGCCCCGCGGAACGCCGGGATGGCGCAGAACGCGCAGCGCCGGTCACAGCCGCTGGCCAGCTTCAACGAGGCGACCGGACCGGTGTCCAACCGGCGGCGCAGCACCTGCCGCAGGTGGGCCGGGGTGTGCTCGTCGGCGTCGACGGTGGCGCGCGCCACGGTGCCGTGCCCGGGCAGGGAGACGGCGGTGTCCCGGCGCTTCACCGGCGTCAGCGGCAGCAGCTCCCGGCGGTCACGCGGGGTGTGTGCGGTGACCTGCTCACCGGCGACCACGGCGTTGAGCCGGGCGGCGATGTCCGGGTAGTCGTCGAAACTCAGCACCGCCTGCGCCTCGGGCAGGCTGTCGGCCAGCTCCTTGCCGTACCGCTCGGCCATGCAGCCGGCGGCCACCACCTTGGCGCCCGTCCCGGCGGCGGCGAGCAGCGTCTGGATCGAATCCTGCTTGGCCTTCTCCACGAAGCCGCAGGTGTTGACGACCACCACGTCGGCGCCCTCGCCGTCGGTGCTCACCTGCCAGCCGTCGGCGTGCAGCCGGGCGGCGAGCTCCTCCGAGTCGACCTCGTTGCGGGCGCAGCCCAGGGTGAGCAGGGCGACGCGACGGCCCTCGGCGTTGTCGGAAGCGGAAGGAGAGGTGGCAGACACCATCCGAGGGTACCGGGCCGCTCGCGGTAGCCCACGCACGCGGGCACGCTGGTCGGCGGGGCCGCCCTGCACGGGGGCGTCGGTCACCGGGCCGTCAACGGGTCACCGCCGCCACCCGGGTCAACGCGTCGAGCAGAAAGACCTCGGTACCCGCCAGGCCGGTGCAGCAGAAGACGGAGACCTGGTCCGCCGTGGTCCGGCCGGGGACCGCGCCGGCCAGGATGCCGCCCAGGTCGAGCAACCGCCCGGCGTACGGGGGCACAGCCGCGAGCATCGGCGGCTGGTAGTCCGCCGCCTGGGCCGGCGAGTCGGTGACCAGCAGGTCGGCGGCGTCCAGCAGGTCGGTGCCGAACTCGCTGCGGTGGTGCTGCTTGAAGCCGACCGTGTTGACGTGCGTGCCGGGGCTCAGCTGGGCGGCGTGCAGCACCGGCGTGGGGCTGGTGGTGGCGAGCACCACGATGTCCCGGCCGGTGACGGCGGCGCCGGGGTCGGCGACCGCGCGGGCCGGCACGCCCAGTTCGGCGCGTACCCGGGCGGCGAAGGCGTCCCGGCGTGCCGCCGCGCGGCTGTGCACCACCACCTCGCGCAGCGGACGCACGGCCGCGGTGGCCCACACCTGGGTCCACGCCTGCCGCCCCGAGCCGATCACGCCGAGGGTCGCCGCGTCCGGCCGGGCCAGCGCGTCCACCGCGACGCCGCCCAGCCCACCGGTACGACGGGAGCCCAGCTCCTCCCCGACGGCGACGGCCCGGACCGCGCCGGTGTCGGCGTCGTGCAGCACGACCAGTTGCTCGCCCTGGGGGTGGCCGAACGTGTCGTACGACCGGTAGCCGTACCAGTGGCCGACCAGGTGCCCGGCGGTGAGCACCATCCGCCCACCGCCGAGCGGGGCGGCGGCCCGGGGCGGGGCGACCAGCCGCCCCTCGTACGCGGCCACCAGGGCGGCCCGCATCGCGTCGACGGTGGTGGCGGCGTCCAGGGCAGCGGCGACCTCGGGGTCGGCGTAGAGCAGAGCCATGCCCGCATAGTGCAAGTTGAAGCGAAGTAGAGGTCAATGCGTGGTGGCGTGAGTCACCGCCCGGGGCCGCCGGCCGGTGCTAGCGTCGGCCGTGGTGACGCCCGACGTGGCGGTCACTCCGGACGAGCGGTGGGCGTACCCGGTCAGGCCAAGACGCCCCGGCAGTGTGCAGACCCGACTCGTCGTCGTGAGGTGAATGATGGCCTGGCTGGTACTCGTGATCTCCGGACTGCTGGAGACGGCCTGGGCGATCGCCCTGGACCGCAGCGCCGGCTTCAGCCGGCTGCTCCCGTCGGTGGTGTTCGTGCTGGCCCTGGTGCTGAGCATGGGCGGGCTGGCGTACGCGCTGCGCGACATCCCGGTCGGCACCGGATACGCGGTCTGGGTCGGCATCGGCGCGGTCGGTACCGCGCTGGTCGGCATGGTGGCGCTCGGCGAGTCGGTGAGCCTGCCCCGGATCCTCTGCCTGCTGTTGGTGGTCGCCGGCGTGGTCGGGCTGAAGATCTTTCACTGAAGACGTACGCGTGACCAATGTCCACGGTGGGTAGTTGATCGGTCTGGCACGACAGGCTCTCACACCGGAGGAAGACATGGCCGACGTCCCCACCACCGCCCGCCCACGTAACAACGCCGCCCGCATCCTCACCATCGTGGGCTTCGTCTTCGCCGTGCTCGCCCTGTTGCTCAACCCGATCATCTTCGGCGTGCTCGGCGTGATCGCCGGCGTCGTCGGCGCGGTGCTCGGTGACAAGCCGCTGGGCTGGTACGCCGCCGTGGCCAGCGTCGTCGCCGCGATCATCAGCCTGGTGATCATTGGTGCGCTGATCAACAACTGACCGCACTCCGACACGGGCCCGCCGGCTACCGGCGGGCCCGTCGCGTGTCCCGGATCGACCGAAGGTCAGTCCACGTCGCCGCGCAGGCCGGTCAGGACCTCCTCCAGCTCGTCCGGCTTGACCAGCACGTCGCGCGCCTTCGACCCCTCGGACGGCCCGACCACGCCGCGGGTCTCCATGAGGTCCATCAGGCGGCCCGCCTTGGCGAAGCCGACCCGCAGCTTGCGCTGGAGCATCGAGGTGGAGCCGAACTGTGAGGTGACCACCAGCTCCACGGCCTGCACCAGCAGGTCGAGGTCGTCGCCGATGTCCTCGTCGATCTTCTTCTTGTTGTCCTGCGCGGGAGTCAGCACGTCCGGGCGGAACTCCGGCTCCCGCTGGTCCTTGCAGAACTTCACCACGTCGCTGATCTCGCGCTCGGTGACCCAGGCGCCCTGGATGCGGACCGGCTTGGAGGCCCCCATCGGCAGGAAGAGCCCGTCGCCCCGGCCGAGCAGCTTCTCCGCGCCCGGCTGGTCGAGGATGACCCGCGAGTCCGCGAGGGACGAGGTGGCGAACGCCAACCGGGATGGCACGTTCGCCTTGATCAGACCGGTCACCACGTCGACCGAGGGCCGCTGGGTGGCCAGCACCAGGTGGATGCCGGCGGCCCGGGCCAACTGCGTGATCCGGACGACCGAATCCTCCACGTCACGCGGCGCGACCATCATCAGGTCGGCCAGCTCGTCCACGATCACCAGCAGGTACGGGTACGGGCGCATCTCCCGCTCGCTGCCCGGCGGCGCCTTGATCTCGCCGTTGCGGACCTTGCGGTTGAAGTCGTCGATGTGCCGGACCCCGTTGGCCGCGAGGTCGTCGTAGCGCATGTCCATCTCGCGCACGACCCAGTCCAGCGAGTCCGCCGCCTTCTTGGCGTTCGTAACGATCGGCGTGACCAGGTGCGGGATTCCCTCGTAGCCGGTCATCTCGACCCGCTTCGGGTCGATCAGCAGCAGCCGCACCTCGTCCGGGGTGGCCCGGGTGAGGATCGACACCAGCAGCGAGTTCAGGCAGGACGACTTGCCCGCACCGGTGGCACCGGCGATGAGGATGTGCGGCATCTTGGCGAGGTTGGCCACCACGTAGCCGCCCTCGATGTCCTTGCCGAGCGCCACCACCATCGGATGGTGGTCGCTCGTCGCCGCCCGCGAGCGCAGCACGTCGCCGAGCGACACGTTCTCCGGGTCGGTGTTCGGGATCTCCACGCCGACCGCGCTCTTGCCCGGGATCGGGCTGAGGATCCGTACGTCCGGCGACTTCACCGCGTAGGCGATGTTCCGGGAGAGCTGGGTGATCCGCTCGACCTTGACGCCGTGCCCCAACTCCACCTCGTAGCGGGTGACGGTCGGGCCACGGGTGAAGCCGGTGACGGCGGCGTCCACGTCGAACTGGTCGAAGACGCCGGTCAGCGCGGCGATCACCTCGTCGTTGGCCTTGCTGCGGGTCTTGGGCGCGGCCCCACTGCTGAGCATGTTGGCCGGCGGCAGGGTGTAGTCGCCGGCCAACCCGGTCAACGCGAGCTGCTCGGCGCGGGTGGGCGCGGGCGAGTGCTCGGGCGGCTCGGCCGGCTTGCGGCTGGCCGGCACCTTCGCCGGGGCCTTGCGCGGCAGGACCATGGTCTCCTGGAGGTCCGCGCCCTCGATGTCCTCGAAGTCGTCCGGGTCGATCGGTGGCGGCATCCGCTTCGCCGGCCGCTTGCGCGCGGGCCGGGCGGCCGGCGCGTCGTCCTCCTCCTCGGTGGCCTCCGGAGGCGCGACCAGCCCACCGGCGAGCAGGCCCAGCCGCTCCGGAATCTTGTTGATCGGCGTCGCGGTGACCACGAGCAGGCCGAAGAGCAGGAGCAGGACCAGCAGAGGTACGGCCACCCAGGCGGTGACCGCCCGTTCCAGCAACCCGCCCACGCCGGCGCCGACCAGGCCACCGGCGAAGTCACGCTCCACGGTGTCCACCGGGTCCTGACCGATCTGCAACAGCGCGGCGGTCGACACCAGCAGCGAGCCCCAGCCGATCAGCCCCCGGCCCCGGTGCTCCGGATCGGCCGGCTGCCGCATGAGCCGCCACGCCCCGATCATCAGCAGCACCGGCACCACCACGGAGATCGCGCCGAGGAACAGCCGGACCGTGTCGGCCAGGCGGGCGCCCACCGGGCCCGCGCCGGAGAACCAGAGCGCCACGGCGCTGAGCAGGGCCAACCCGAACAGCAGCAGCCCGGCCCCGTCGCGGCGGTGCTCCGGGTCCAGGTCGCGGGCGGAGGCGGCCTGCCGACCGGCGGCACGTACGGCCCACCCCATGCCGTGGGCCACGCCCATCCACAGTGCACCGATGGCGCGGCCGACGTAGACAGCAGGGCCCGGACGGGCGGGTGTGGTGCGCCGCCGTACCGGAGCCCGGGTCTTCTTCGCCGGTTGACGGGCACGGCTGTTGGTGCCACCGCGCGGCGACGCGCCGCGTCGCCGGCTCGCCTGAGAGGTACGGCCCGCCATAGAGTCACGGTAACGGTGGGGCCGGGCAGATCGCCGCTTTTCCGGGTCGTGTCCGCGCGTCGCAGCACGGGCCCCGCCGCCGGTCGTGATATCCGCCTCAGAAGGGATGCCCGATGGCGTCGCCGGAACTCGAGGACGATCCGCTGGCCGGGCACCCCGCCGCGGTACGCCCGTTGACCGGCGAGCTGGTCGCCGCGGTGCTCGCCGCGCGCGGTCGGCCGGTCGGCCGTGCGCCCGACGGCGACCTGGTGGGTCGCTTCGACGACAACCTGATCTGGTTCCTGCGCCTCGGCGCGGCCGGCGAACTGCTCCAGGTCCGCACGATGGTCGCGCCCACCTTCGGCATCGAGCGGGTGCCCGCCCTGTACGCCTTCTGCAACGCGTGGAACCACGACCGGCTCTGGCCCAAGGCGTTCGTGCACGTCGACGACGCCGGTCGGGCCCGGATCCACGGTGAGGTGATCACCGACCTGGAGCGTGGCGTCACGCCGCACCAGCTCGACCGGCTGCTGGACTGTGGCATCACGACCGGCTGCCAACTCGCCGTCGCCGTCGGTCGCCTGCCCGGCGCGGTGCCGGCGTGACCGTCCACCGCGATCCGGCGCTGGTGCACGCGCTCGCCGACGCACGCGACCTGCCCGACGGGCCGGACCGGCTCCTCGTCCTCGAACGCCTCGCCGAGCGGGCCGACACCGCCGGGGACCTCCGGTCGGCCCTGGACGCCCGGTTCGCGCTCGTCGAGGCGTACCTGCTGCACGGGGAACGGTGGCGTCTGGTCGAGCCGGTACGCCGGTGCCGGGCCGCCGCCGACTACCGGCCCGAGCTGCTGACCGAGGACGAGGACCGGCTGCTGCTGCGCCTGCAGCGGTACGCCGTGGAGGCGCTGTTCGGCACCCCCCGGGTGGGACTGGACCAGACCCGGTCCCTGGTGGACGACCTGGCGCACCGGATCGGGTCGGACGGTCCCGACGCGTCGACCGTCGCCGAGCTGCGCTGCCGGATGGCCGACCACCTCGGTGACGAACCCACCGCCCGGCACTGGTACCAGCGGTGGGCGGGGACGACCGCCGGGCCGTCCGGTGGGTGCCCGGGCTGCGCCTCGGCCCGCCGGGCCGAGCTGCTCGCCGGCTGGGGTGCGTGGCGGGCCGCGCTTGACGAACTGGCCGGGCCCACCGACGAGGCGGCGGACTGCACGGACCAGCCCGAGCGTTCGCTCGTGGCCGGGCTGCTGCCCGAGCTGCGCCTCGGCGAGCCGGAGCGGGCCGCCGCGGCGCACGTCCGGGCGTACCGGCGGCACCGGCGCGAACCCGCGGCGTTCCCGTACCTCGCCGCGCACCTGCGGTTCTGCGCCCTGGGCGGGCACCTGGACCGTGGTCTGGCCATCCTGGCCGAACAGTTGCCCCGACTGGACCGGCCCACCGACGACCTCGCCGCGATGGAGTTCGCCGCCGCCGGCGCGCTGGTCTGCACGCTGGCCGTCGAGGCCGGTCTCGGCGTCCGCACGGTGCACCGGCCGGCGCACGGCGGACGACCGGCCACCGACCTGGATGTCGCCACCCTCGGCGCCCTCCTGCTCGCCACCGCCAACGAGCTGGCCGGCAGCTTCGACGCCCGCAACGGCTCCGGTCACCAGCTGGGCCGGATGGCCGCGTGGCTGGCCGAACGTCCGGTGGCGACGCCGGTGCCCCTGCCCAGCGACGACGAGCCCACCGACGACGACTCCGCGTCCCACGGGGACGACTCCGTGCCCGACGCTGACGACGAGCACGAGCTGTCCACGCTGACCATCGGCATGATCACCGCTGCCCTGGACCGACGCGGGGACCGGTACGTCGTGGACGAGGGCGCCACCGTGGTCGGCCGGTGGGGCGACGTGGTGATCCAGTTCCGGCGGGCCGGCGAACGCGGCGAGGTGCTGCACGCCCGCGCGATGGCCGCCCGCCGGCTGCCGGCGACCCGCCGCGCCGAGGCGTACGCCTTCTGCAACGCCTGGAATCACGACCGGCTGCTGCCCAAGGCGTACGCGCACGACCTCGGCGGGGAACTGGTGCTGGCCGGCGACGTCGCCACCGACCTGGCGTACGGGGTGGCCCCGGAGCAACTCACCGTGCTGGTGGACGCCGCCATCGCCACCGGCGTCGCCTACGCGGAGGCCGTCGCCGCGCTCCCCTAGGTCGCGAACAGGGCAGTTGGTTGCAGGCCGGGGCGCGACTGTGCGACATCCGACAACACGCAACCGGACGCGCCGCGGAGATGTGCTACGGCCATCACCGACCGCGAACCCCCGGGAGTCGTCATGAACCGCCTGCTCAGCTCCGGCCTCCTCGCCGCTGCCCTGCTCTTCGTACCCGTCCTCGCCGGACCGGCCGTCGCCGCGCCGGCCGCCGCACCGGCCCTCGCCGCGCCAACCGCGAGCACCGCACCCACGATCACCGCTCGGGGCGACATCGTCTTCCTCGGCGGGGACCCGTGGGCGCCCTCCAGCCCGCTGGGGGTCACCGTCAGGAACACCGGCAGCGCCGCCGCGAAGGGCTTCTTCGTGCTGCGCCTCCCGGTCGACGTCGACCTGCTCCGGGGCGAGGACTGCCAGATCGTCCGGGGCACTCCGCGTACCTGGCTCTGCGGCGGTGCGGAACTGCCCGCCGGGGGCGAGCGGGTGTACCGGTTGACGATCGGCTCGTCGGCTTCGGAACCGGTCTTCGGGGTGCAGGCGTGGGGCGCCGTCGCCGGCCGGGACGCCGCCGGGGTCACCGACAGGTTCACCGACTTCCGGGTCAACTGGCCGGACCGCACCTCATTGCGGTTGCGGGCCACCGCCGACCCGGTCGTCAACGGGACGACGACGGTGCGGGTACGGGTCACCAACACCGGCACCTTCGACATCGGCGGTTACTCGTTGTTCATCACCACCCCGGCCGGGGTGCGGGTGGCCGCACCAACCTGCGCGGACCGTGGCCGGATGGTCGGCGTCGCCTGCGAGATCGTGCGGCCGAACGTACTCGGCGACGGCGTCACCGACAGCTTCGATGTACGGCTGACGGTCACCGGGGGCACGAAGACCGTGCAGGTGTCGCTCGCCCCCACCAACCGCTACACGAACAAGGACACCGCGTCGACGCTCCGCCTGAACGCCTCGGGCGGATCGGGTGCCGGTGACGCCACCACGCCGCCGCCCACCGGTCCGGCGGTCACGCCGAGCCCGACCGCCACCGCGAGCCCGACCGCCACCGTGACCTCGTCCACCCCGGACGCGGCGCAACTCCCCCGCACCGGGCCGTCCGGCGGCGCGTACGCCCTCGTCGGCGCGGCGTTGCTGGCCCTCGGGGCCGGCCTGCTGGTGCTGCGGCGGCGGCTGTCGCGGAGCTGAGCCGGAACAGGCTCCGGGCCGGTCACCGACATCCACGGGGGACGTCGGCGACCGGCCCGGTCACGCGTGCGTCAGACCTCGACGACGGTGGGCACGATCATCGGCCGCCGCCGGTACGCGTCGTTGACCCACCGCCCCACGGTCCGCCGGACGATCTGCTGGAGCTGGTGCGGGTCGGTGATGCCGTCCGAGGCGGCGCGGTTGAGCGCTTCGGTGACCAGGGGGATCACCGGGTTGAACGCCTCCGGGTCCTCGGAGAAGCCCTTCGCCGACAGCGTCGGACCGGCGACCACCTTGCCGGTGACCGAGTCGACGACCACGGTGGTGGCGATGAACCCGCCGTCGCCGAGGATGCGCCGTTCGGTGAGCAGCGACTCGCTGACGTCACCGACGGCGAGGCCGTCGACGTAGACGTACCGGCTCTTGACGTGCCCGACCAGGCTGGCGCGGCCCTCGACCAGGTCGACGACGTCGCCGTCCTCGCAGATCACCACCCGGTCGGGGGCGACACCGGACTCGACGCCGAGCCGGGCGTGTGCGCGCAGGTGCCGCCATTCGCCGTGCACCGGCATCAGGTTGCTGGGTCGAACCACGTTGAGCAGGTAGAGCAGTTCACCGGCCGGCGCGTGCCCGGAGACGTGCACCTTCGCGACGTCCTTGTGCACGACCACCGCCCCGGCGCGGGCGAGCCGGTTGATGACCCGGTAGACCGAGGTCTCGTTGCCCGGCACCAGCGACGACGCCAGCACGACGGTGTCGCCGGGCGCGATGGTGATGTGCCGGTGATCGCCGCTGGCCATCCGGCCGAGCGCGCTCATCGGCTCACCCTGCGAGCCGGTGGACATCAGCACGATCTGGTCCGGAGGCAGCGTGGTCGCCTCCTCGATTCCGATGACCAGGCCGGCCGGGATGTTGAGCAGGCCCAGGTCGCGGGCGATGCCCATGTTGCGGACCATGGACCGGCCGATCAGGGCGACCTTGCGGCCGTGTTCGGCGGCGGAGTCGAACACCTGCTGCACCCGGTGCACGTGCGAGGCGAACGAGGCCACGATGATCCGGCCCTTGGCCTTCGCGAAGATCGAGTCGAGCACCGGCCCGATCTCCCGCTCCGGGGTGACGAAGCCGGGGATCTCCGCGTTGGTGGAGTCGGAGAGCAGCAGGTCGACGCCCTCGGCCCCGAGCCGGGCGAAGCCGGCCAGGTCGGTGATGCGGCCGTCCAGCGGGAGCTGGTCCATCTTGAAGTCGCCGGTGTGCAGCACCAGACCCGCCGGGGTCCGGATGGCGACCGCGAGCGCGTCCGGGATGGAGTGGTTGACCGCGAAGAACTCGCACTCGAAGGGTCCGAGCCGCTCCCGGCCGCCCTCACGCACGGTCAGCGTGTACGGCTGGATCCGCCGCTCGGCCAGCTTCGCCTCGACCAGGGCGAGGGTGAACTGCGAGCCGACCAGCGGGATGTCGGGCTTGTGGGCGAGCAGGTACGGCACCGCGCCGATGTGGTCCTCGTGGCCGTGGGTGAGCACGATCGCCTGGACGTCGGCCAGCCGGTCCAGGATCGGGCCGAAGTCGGGCAGGATCAGATCCACGCCCGGCTGCTCGACGTCGGGGAAGAGCACCCCGCAGTCCACGATCAGCAACTTGCCGTCGTACTCGAAGACGGTCATGTTCCGACCGATGGCGCCGAGCCCGCCGAGCGGGATGATCCGCAGGCCACCTTCCGGCAGCGGCGGGGGTAGTTCCGCCTCGATGTGCGCCTCGGTCACGCGTCCACCTCATTCTGCGACGCCGTCACCCGGCGCCCGTCGTGTCGTTCGATCATTCGGGTAGCTCCAGGCCCGCTGCCGCGAAGTCCGCGCGCAGCTGGGCGATCTCGTCGTTGGTGGCGTCCACGAGCGGGGGTCGCACCGGGCCGGCCGGCAGGCCCAGCGACGCCAGGCCGGCCTTCACCAGGATGGTGCCCTGCGTACGGAAGATGCCGGTGAACAGCGGCAGCAGCCGCCGGTGCAGGGTCAGCGCGGTGGGCATGTCCCCCGCGTCGTACGCCTCGATCATCTGTGCGGTCAGCGCCCCGGTGAAGTGCGTGGAGGTGCCGACCACGCCCACGCATCCGACGGCCAACGCCGGCAGGGTGAGCGCGTCCTCGCCGCTGTAGTAGGCGAGGCCGGTCCGGCTGGTCACCCAGCTGGTGGCGGTCAGGTCGCCCTTGGCGTCCTTGACCGCGACGATGCGGCCGTGGTCGGCAAGCCGGACCAGTGTCTCGGTGTCGATCGGCACGCCGGAGCGGTGCGGGATGTCGTAGAGCATCACCGGCAGTCCGCTGGCGTCGGCCACGGCGGTGAAGTGCCGCAGCAGTCCGCTCTGCGGCGGCTTGTTGTAGTACGGCGTGACCACCAGCAGGCCGTGCGCGCCGGCCTTCTCGGCGGCGGCAGCCAGCTCGATGGTGTGTCGGGTGTCGTTGGTGCCGACACCGGCCACCACCCGGGCCCGGTCACCGACGGCCTCGACCACGGCGCGGATCAGGTTTTCCTTCTCCGCGTCGGTGGTGGTCGGCGACTCGCCGGTGGTGCCGTTGACCACCAGCGCGTCGTTGCCCTGTTCGTCGACCAGGTAGCTCGCCAGTCGGGCGGCGCCGTCGAGGTCGAGTGAGCCGTCGGCGGTGAACGGGCTCACCATGGCCGTGAGCACCCGTCCGAAGGGGCGGGACACCGGTCGGGCTGCGGCGTCGGGGTGGTCCTGCGTCATACCCTCCAACCTAGCGGACGACCAGCCGGAGCCCGCCGGGGAAGGGCTCAGGACGCCTCGTGCGGGCTGGCCGCCACCTCGGTGCCGTCCGGCAGGGTGGAGATCACGAAGTCGGCGAAGACGTTCGGGGCGACCCCCTGGAGCTGACGCAGGCACTCCACGGCCAGCTCACGGATCTCCACGTCGGCGTGCTCGGTGGCCCGCATCGCGATGAAGTGCCGCCAGGCCCGGTAGTTGCCGGTGACCACGATCCGGGTCTCGGTGGCGTTCGGCAGCACCGCCCGGGCCGCCTGCCGCGCCTGCTTGCGGCGCAGCGTCGGGTTCGGCTCGTCGGAGAAGCGCTGCTCCAGGCCCTCCAACAACTCCGTGTACGCCCGCACGCTCGCCTCGGCGGCCTCGACGAACTTCTTGTGCAGCTCCGGGTCGTCGGCGATGACCGCCGGCTCGACCATGGCCGCGTCCCGCTCGGGGACGTACCGCTGGGAGAGCTGGGAGTACGAGAAATGCCGGTGCCGGATCAGCTCGTGGGTGAAGGAGCGGGACACCCCGGTGAAGTAGAAGGTGACCGAGCCGTGCTCCAGCACGCTCAGGTGGCCCACCTCGAGGATGTGCGCGAGGTAGCCGGCGTTGGTGGCGGTGGCCGGGTTCGGCTTCTTCCACGACTGGTAGCAGGCCCGCCCGGCGAACTCGGCGAGCGCCTGGCCACCCTCGGCGTCGGTCGACCACGGCACGTCGTCCGGGGCCGCGAACTGGGTCCACGCGATCAACTTGACCTGGGGCTGCACCATCTCCGGCATTCCTGGGACTGTAGTGGCCGGCGGCCCGTTCCCGAATCACCGGGGGCCTGTCGGTGTTCAAGATCTCGACAGCCGTGCTCGGGCTCCGCCGGTCCGTGGGTCTCCCTCGTGGCCTGTCGAGCTGCCCCAGATGTGGGGCAGGAGCCACGCGGGCAAGGGCTTGCTCCCGCCGACCGAACCGGTACCCGCCAGCGCACCGGGCCCACAACGCACCGGGCCCACAACGCGCTGGAGCGACAGCGCACAGGGCCGACAACGCACAGGGCCGACACCACACCGGCCCGACAACGCGCTGGAGCGACAACGCACCGGCCCGACAACGCACAGGGCCGACACCACACCGGCCCGACAACGCGCTGGAGCGACAACGCACCGGCTCGACAGCGCCGACCTCCACCCCCGGCGTCGACGCCGCGCCCGCCCGCGACGCGCTCGTCCACGCCTGTGGTGCCGCCCCTGACGTCCTCTGGCGCCCCACATCTGGGGCAGCTCGACAGGGAGACGCCACCAGGTCCTGCCCCCTGGGGAGCAGGCATAGGTCGGGTCGGGTCGGGTCGGGTCGCGTCAGGCGGCAGCACCCGCCAGACGTACAGCAGCGCGGCCAGACGTAGAGCAGCCGGTCAGACGTAGAGCGAGGTGAACGGCGCCCAGGGCAGGTTGCGCACCACCGTGAACGCCAGCCACGCGGCCATGAAGCCGCCGATGACCTTGGGGCTGATCCGCAGCTCGGGCAGCCGCCAGCCGAACGCCTGGTTGCCCGCCCACGCCACGAAGAGGTACGCCAGGAAGGGCAGCGAGAAGACGAACATGAAGTGGTGGCGGGCGGCGGCCGGCAGGTCGGCGTGCAGCACGTACCAGAGTGCGCGGGTGCCGCCGCAGCCCGGGCAGTCGAGCCCGGTGGTCAGCTTGAGGATGCAGGTGGGCGCGGCGTCCGGGTCGGCGTGGGTCGGGTTGCTCACCAGGGCGTACGCCATGCCGAGCCCGACGCAGCCGACCGCGGCCAGCGGCACGGCCCAGCGCGGCGAGCGTGCGTGGATGCGGAGCACGAGTCGGGTGAGCCGGTCCGGCTCGGGCGCCGGGTAGTGGTAGCCATCCGGCGGACCCGCCGACCAACCGGCGGCGGGCGGTGACTGGTCGACCGGTCCGGGAGCGCTCGTCACGCGTTCACGGTACACCCGACACGCTCGCCAGGGCGGCCGTGAGCGGACCGGCCAGGTCGCCGGCGGCGGGCGGCGCGACCGCGTCCAGCCCGAGCCAGCCGGCCAGCCGGTACAGCTCGGCGGCGAGCGCCACGGCGGTCTCCCCCGGGTCGGCCCCCGGCTCGAGCCAGGCGGCCGGCACCAGCAGCACCCCGGCCTTGCGGTCGGCCTTCAGGTCGACCCGGGCGGTGAACCGGTCGCCCTGCAGGAACGGCAGCACGTAGTAGCCGTACACCCGCTGCGGCGCCGGGACGTAGATCTCGATCCGGTAGTTGAAGTCGAACAGCCGCTCGGTGCGGGCCCGTTCCCAGATCAGCGGGTCGAAGGGGCTGACCAGCGTGTTGCCGCGTACCCAGCGGGGCAGCCGGGCGGAGGTGTGCAGCCAGGCCGGCTGCCGCCAGCCCGCCACGGTGACCGGCAGCAGCTCGCCGGCCTCGGCCAGCTCGGCGACCGCCTGGCGGGCGCCGGCGACCGGCAGCCGGAAGTAGTCGCGCAGCTCCGGCTCGGCGGCCACCCCGAGCGACCGCGCGGCCAGGGCCACCAGAGCGCGGTACGCCTCGGCGTCGGTCGGGGTGGGCGCGGCCAGCGCGGCCGCCGGCAGCACCCGCTCGGGCAGGTCGTAGCGGCGGGCGAAGGAGGTGCTGCGCTCGGCGGCGGTCACCTCGCCGGCCCAGAACAGGAACTCCAGCGCCTGCTTGACCGCCGACCAGTTCCACCCCCAGTTGCCGGTCTGCCGGGGCGCGTCGTGCTCGATCTCGGCGGCGGTCAACGGCCCCCGGGCGGCCACCTCGTCGCGGACCCAGGCCACCAGGTCCGGCTGCTCCTGGGCGATGCGCCGCATGCCACCCCAGGCCTCGCTGCGGGCCCGGGCCATCCGCCAGCGCAGCAGCGGGTGCAGCCCCACCGGAAGGAGGGACGCCTCGTGGCCCCAGTACTCGAACAGCTCCCGGGGGCGGCGGTAGGCGGCATTGTCCAGCAGGGTCGTCGGGTACGGACCGAGTCGACTGTAGAGCGGCAGGTAGTGCGCCCGTTGCAGCACGTTCACCGAGTCCATCTGGATCAGGGCGACCCGGTCGAGGACGCGGCGCAGATGCCGACGGGTGGGCACGCCGGTCGGCGGCGGGTCGGCGAAGCCCTGGGCGGCGAGCGCCACCCGCCGGGCCTGGGCGAGCGAGAGTGATTCCGGTGCGGCCATCGTCGGCGACGATAAATCATCGGTACGACGTCGGTGCGGGAAGCTGGACTCCGACCGTCACGGGGGCATAGAACGGTGCAATGCTGACCATCCGCCGGGAGGAGCCGGACGACGCCGAGGCGATCGCCCGGGTGCACGTGCACGGCTGGCAGTCGGGCTACGCCGGTGTCATGCCGGACGAGGTGCTCGGTCGGCTCAACGTGGCGGCCTGGGCGCAGCGCCGCCGCGAGGTGGGCACCGCCGACCCCGAGCACCCGTTCACCACCCTGCTCGGCGAGGTGGACGGGCTGGCCGTCGGCTTCACCACGTTCGGGCCGTACCGCCGCAACCAGGACCGGGGCGACCTGGACCCGAGCGTCGGCGAGGTGCTGGCGCTCTACGTCGAGCCGGCGTTCTGGGGCGACGGGACGGCCACCGCACTGTTCGCGGCCGCCCGCGCCGGGCTCAGCGAGCGGGGCTGGACCGGCTACCGGCTGTGGGTGCTGGCCGACAACGGTCGGGCCCGCCGGTTCTGGGAGCGGGCCGGGCTGTCACCGGACGGTGAGCGGTCGACCTACCAGGTGCCGCTCGCCGGCGGGCGCGGGCCGGTCGGACTCGTCGAGCTGCGGTACGCCGGACGCCTCGACGAGTGACCCGCCCGGCGTCAGCCACCGGCGGATCGGCAGGAAGGCCAGCAGGGCCAGGCTGATCCAGACGTACGCGTTGCTGCCGAGGAAGCCGTCGACGCCGGTGAAGTCCTTCTCCCAGAACCAGACGGTCCGACTGATCAGCAGCGCGTACCCGATGATCGCGGCGATCAGCAGGACGCGCCGGCGGCGGCCGGCCGGCGCGGCCATCGCGTTGTCCACCAGCAGGATCAGCGCGGGCAGCAGCCAGACCAGGTGGTGTACCCAGGTGACCGGGCTGATCAGGCACATCACCGCGCCGGTCAGGGCCAGGCCGGTCGCCTCGTCGTCGGCCGCGACGGCCGCGCGGGACCGCCAGGCCCAGAGCGCCAGGGTGCCGAGCACCAGCAGCAGCCAGAGCAGGGTGCTCGGGTGTTGCGGGTCGAGGCGGGCGACCACGCCGCGCAGCGACTGGTTGGAGACGAAGGACAGCTCGCCGACCCGCCCGGTGTTCCACAGCGCCTCGGTCCAGAACTCCCGGGAGGCGTCCGGGAAGAGCGCGCCGGCCAGCACGGTCACCCCGGCGGCGGCGCCGCTGGCGGTGAGCGCCGCACGCCAGCGCCCGGTGACCAGCAGGTAGACGATGAAGATGCCGGGGGTCAGCTTGATCGCGGTGGCCAGGCCGATGCCCACGCCCGCCCACCGGTTGCCGGACGGCAGGAGCCGGAGCAGGTCCACCGCGACCAGGAAGAGCAGCAGTGTGTTGACCTGGCCGAAGTTGACCGTCTCGCGCATCGGCTCGAACGCGGCGGCCAGGCAGAGCGCCACGGCGAGCGCGAACCACCGGGTCCAGCCGGCGCGGCGGGCGATCGGGTCGACCAGCCACCAGATCAGCACTGTCGTGGTGACCACGCTGGCGAGCACGCTCACCACGATCGCGGCCGTCCACGGCAGGTACGCCATCGGCAGCATGACCAGCGCGGCGAACGGCGGGTAGGTGAAGCCGTACTGGGTGTTGGGCTTGAGGTAGTCGTAGATCTCCCCGCCGTCGTGCACCCACCACGTCAACGCGCCGTAGTAGACCTTCAGGTCGAAGAAGCCGTGCCGTACGGCAGCGACGGCGAGGAACGCGGCGACCGCCGCCGCGAGCACCACCACCCCCACGACCTGCGCGGTCGTCCGTTTGGCACCCTGCGCCACCGTCGCCTCCCTCGCCCTGCGTAGGCTTCCGTCCCATGGCTCTCGGGTACGTCCGCCCGGCGCGTCCCGAGGACGCCGGCGAGATCGCACGCATCCAGCTCGCGACCTGGCGGGTCGCGTACCGCCGGATCCTGCCCCGGCACGTGCTCGACAACCTGGACGAGGCGTTCCTCGCCCGGCGGTGGAGCGCCGCGGTGCTGGAGCCGCCCTCGGGCGCGCACCGGGTGCTGGTCGCCGTCGAACAGGCCGAGCAATCGTATCTGGTGGGGTTCGCCGCCTCCGGCCCGGCCGACGGCGAGGCCCTGGCCCCGGGCGAGCCGGCCGACGCCCTGGGCCCGGACGTGGCGGCGGTGACCGACCTGCTGGTCGAGCCGCGCTGGGGTCGGCGGGGGCACGGCAGCCGGCTGCTCGCCGCCGCTGTCGACCTGTGGCGCGAGGACGGGATGAGTCGGGCGGTGGCCTGGGCGTTCGACGGCGACGAGGCGACCCGAAAGTTCCTGACCAGCACCGGCTGGGAGCCCGACGGCGCGGCCCGGGCGCTGGACGTCGACGACATGCTGGTGCCTCAGGTGCGCCTGCACGTGGCCGTACCGGCTGAGAAGAGCGAGTGAACCGGTGGGGGGGGCCCGGGGGGGCCCAACACCCCCGTTCG